>JAYTBD010000533.1:0-3984 GCA_043737155.1 Fimbriiglobus sp.
CGAGATCCGCATGCTGCAGAACTTCGGCCCGCACATGCTGCAGAACTTCGCGCTCTTGAACACCTCCTGCGGCAGCGTTTCGTCGTGCATCCGCCGGGCTGTTTCCGGATCGAGGCTCAGCTCGAACTGGCGGTTCCAGTCGAAGTCGAACCGCGCCTTGCTCAACTCGTCATCTCGGACGCGGGCATTCTTCCTACCCCGCGCAATATCCCCGGCGTGCGCCGCGATCTTGTAGGCGATCACCCCTTGGCGCACATCGTCCTTGTTCGGCAACCCGAGGTGCTCCTTTGGCGTCACATAGCAGAGCATCGCAGCGCCGGCCTCGGCGGCGAGGGCCGCGCCGATGGCACTCGTGATGTGGTCGTAACCCGGAGCCACATCGGTCACGAGCGGCCCGAGGACGTAGAACGGGGCCTCGTGGCAGAGTTCGCGCTCTTTCTCGATGTTCATCTTCACGAGGTGCATCGGGATGTGCCCAGGCCCCTCGATCATCACTTGGCAACCGTTTTTCCAAGCCTTCGTCGTCAGTTCGCCGAGCGTCGCCAGCTCCGCGAATTGGGCCGGGTCGTTGGCGTCGGCCAAGCTGCCGGGGCGCAAACCGTCGCCGAGGGAGAAAGTCACGTCGTAGGCGCGCATGATCTCGCAGAGTTCGTCGAAGTGCGTGTACCACGGATTTTGCTGGTGGTGCGTCACCATCCACGAGGCCATCAGCGAGCCGCCCCGGCTGACGATGCCCGTGATGCGGTTCCGCGCCAAGGGCACGTGCTCGAGCAGCACCCCGGCGTGGATCGTCATGTAATCGACGCCCTGCTTCGCTTGGTGTTCGACCATGTCGAGCAGCATGCGGGCCGTGATGTCGCGCGGGTCTTTGACGTTCTGGATGATCTGGTACACCGGCACCGTGCCGATGGGCACCGGCGACGCGTCGATGATCGCTTGGCGGATGCCGTCGATGTTGCCGCCGGTGCTCAGGTCCATGACGGTATCGGAGCCGAGGTGCACGGCCATGTGCAACTTCTCGAGTTCGTCTTCCACTTTACCGGTGACCGCGGAGTTGCCGATGTTGGCGTTGATCTTGCACTTCGACGCCACGCCGATGCACATCGGTTCGAGGCCTTTTTTCAAGTGCTCGACGTTGGCGGGGATGACCATGCGTCCGCGCGCGACTTCGCCGCGGATGAGGTCGGGGTCGAGGTCTTCGCGCGCGGCGACGAATTCCATTTCGGGTGTGACGGTGCCCGCGCGGGCGGATTGAATTTGCGTGAGTGACATCGGAGGAAGGTGCCCCAGTAGGGGCGGAGAGGCGAGCGGATGCTGCGGTGAACACCCGACTGGTTCGCTTTCCCCGCCGGAATGACCCGGTTGAGGTCCGAAGGGTTTGATCTCAGCCACCGGAACAACCGGCGGCACCCCTAGCGACACTGCTAATGATAGACGGGCGGAGGGGATGAGGCAATCGCACGCAACTCTTCTGGAACCACGAGCGTTAGCGCGTGGGTGTATCCGGGAAATGACTTCCGCGCGGCACCCACGCGCTAACGCTCGTGGTTCCAGTGAAAGCTGACCAGCTACCGCACGACACCCACGCTTGACGCTCGTGCTTCCAGTCGGCTGTGACCTGCAAATTAAAATCGCACGCCGAGCATGAACAGCAGATTCACATCTTGGATGTCGCCGTCGTTCGGTGGGATCAGATTCGTCCAGTTGTAGCTGTACTCGGCGCGGAAGCCGGCGAGCAATATCCAGCCGCCGAAGTCCCGTTCCCAGTTCAGGCCCGAGCCGAGGTAGACCCCGTGGAACACGCCTTGGCGACGGCGGTAGCCTTCTGGGTCGTCTTGGGGTTCGAAGCCGACGCTCGCGGTGCCCCAGCGACCGCCGAAATCGGCGCCGAAGCGCCAGTTGGTGTCGCACGCCTCGCCGCCGAGGACGCCGGGACCGTTGAGGAACCAATCGCGGCCGAGTCCGAAGTTGAAGCTCGTCCGCTTCAGTGTGCGTATGCCGGCCGGGATGTTGTCGAAGTTGGACGGGTCGCTGCCCTTCAAGCTGTTCACCGCGATTGGCAGGGGGTTGGCGAGGCGTTCGCCTTTGTTGTAGGTGTAGCTCAAACCGAGGTCGAGCACCCACGCGGCATCGCCGGCCGTGTTGAACAACAGACTTCGACCGCCGCCTTGGATCACGTATCCGGTTTGCAGGCGGTCGTTGAATCCACCCGCTTCGGTCAGGATCGACGCTCCGGTGCGCAGGTAGGTTTCGTAAGTGATGGGGCCGTTGCCGCCGACTTCGGGGTTCCACGGGCTGTAAACCGCGCCGGGGATCGCTTGATTCGGGAGTCCGCTGGCGGGTGCCGTCAGCATTTCGGTCGCTTGCGGGGGCGCGCCGGCCGGGGGCGACAACGGTGACAGTTGGCCCGCGCTCATGGTCGGGGCCGGAACGGTCGGTTTCGTGTTGAACAGGGGCGTTTGGGCGGGGGCGGAAGCCGCACCGCAGACCGCGCCCAAGCCCGCGAGGAGAATCCGAAACGCTCTCATGCCGTGCCTCGCCTGCTCGGTTCCCACTGCGCGCCCGCAAAAAATCGGTGCGGATGCGCTCGACCCTCTTTCATCGGCCGAAAGCTGGGCGAACCTTAACGGTTTTTCCGAGGGCAACGGTTGCGGGGAGAAACCACGGCGAATCCGTCATCGTATCATTCAAGAATGGAAACGGTCGAACTGCGCGATGCCGTCGCGGCACGCGAATATCTGTTGCAGGGACTTTGGTTCCAGCGCGTGGTAAAGCCGGGCGTCGCCTCGGTGAAGCCGGCGCTGGAATGGGCCCTCGAAGTCGCCTCGTCCGGTCAGCCGCTGCAGCCGGTCGGATTTCTCGCCGATCTCGGTTCCATCGCATTCGGCACCGAGAGCGGGAAGCCTGCCAAAGACGCGGTTGCTGTGCCGGGCTGGCCGGCCACGGCCGCGCGGACGTACGAGGATTTTCTGCTCGGGAAGATTTACGCCGACTGGACGTTCGAGCGCGCGGCCGAGGCATTGCGACGCTACACCGGCCACGACCGGGCCAAAGGTTTGGCGTACATCGTGAAGCAATTCCGCGAACGGGCGGGGCTCGGCGGCGTGGAACTTTCGCCGGGGGTCATCCGCGGTTTGCTGGCCCGCTCCGCCGAGGACAATCTGCGCGACGGTTACGAACTCCTCGAGCGCGACGGTGCTTCGGCTTTGATTCTCAAGCAATACGACGACTTGACCCGGGCCGCACGGCGGATCGGCGACATCCTCGGCGGCGAAGATGTGATCGCACTGGAGCAGCGCACCGCGCTCGCCGACATGGGGCCGTACGTCGCGCACCGGCAGATTCTGCAGATCGCCGCGATGTTCGAATCGCGATTGCCGACGCGGCCGGTGCGACCGTGGGCCGGGCGGAAAGAGGTGCCGACGCGCGTGCTCGACGAAGACGAGTACCCTGTGGGCGGCTATTCGTCGATTTCGAATCGGGGTTCCATCGAGAGCTTGCTGCACTCGCAACTGGCGTTCATGGAGACCGACGAGCGGCCCGATCTCTTCGACGTGAAGTTCGTGCGCGACGAACTCTTTTACTACGCCCGGGACGAGAATCAATTCCTGCGCCGCCGGCGGGTGTTCGTCTTCGTGTTGAATCCGAGCCTCGTCGATGCGCGCTTCAAAGATCCGTCGCTGCCGTGTCAGCGGATCGTGCTGGTGCAAGCCCTCGTGCTGACGGTGATCCGCCGGTTATCGGACTGGCTCAGCCGGGACGCGCTGAAATTCGTGCTGCTCTTTCCGAAACCGCAAGAAGCTTGGTCGTTGAAGGAAGAAGCGGAGTTGATGGAGATTCTGCTGATCGAACAGCGCGGCCAAGGGCTCGCCATGATCGCCTATCCGACGGGGCCGGAGACGGCCGCGCTGGCGGGGAGTTTGGACGGCCCGGCGGCGGTCGCGGAGCTCTGCGTCAAGCTGTCCCGGTCCAGTCAAGTTCACG
>JAYTBD010000534.1:0-1516 GCA_043737155.1 Fimbriiglobus sp.
GCCGTCAGCGTGCCCCCCCGCATATCGGGGATGAGCAAACGGTTGTTCGCCGCATCGAAGGCGAGGTCGGCGGAGCTTTGCATGCCTTCGGCGATGAGGATCGGTTCGACGCCGGGACGCGGGATCGCCCAGACTTTGCCCTGGCCCCAACTCGTGATGTAGAGCCGGCCGAAGTGGTCGAAGATCAAACCGTCGCCGCCGACGCAGCCGACGGCGAGCTTCTCGGACTTCTTGCTGGCGAGATTCAACCGGTGCAGTTCGCCGCTTTCGAAATCGAGCACGAGCAAATGATTCTGACTGTCCAAGAGCAAGCCGTTGGGCTTCTTCAAAAACGCCAGGCTCTTGGCATCGCCCAGCAGCGTAGTGATCCGCTCGGGCGTCACCTTGCTCCCGCGCGGGACCGGCTTGGTCGCGATTTTGAACAGGGCCGCGCCGTTCGTGTCGCTGACGTACAGCGTCCCGGTTTCGTCCGCGGCGATGTCGTTGAGGAAGATCGGCAGCACCGGGAAATCCTTGGTGTCCGCCCACATCTCGGACTTGCCGGTCTTCTGATCGATCCGCAGGACGCGGGTCCGGTCGGTGACGAAGAGCCAGTTTTGGAAGGCGACCAACCCTTTCGGATCGTCCAATCCCTCGGTGAACAGCACGGCCTTGCCATCCTTGATTTCGACGATGCTCCCGTCGCCGGCTTTGTCGAATTCGCCGATGATCGAGAGGAACACCCGACCGTTGGCCGCGATGGCGACGCTCTCGGGGTTCTTCAAGTCTTTGAGGATGACTTCGGGCTTCGGCGCCGCGAAGGCGAACCCGCAACCGAGCAGGAGGAGCAGGGAGAGTGACCGTGTCATCGAAGCCGACCTCGGATGGGGGGAGTGTTCCGTTGACAGTTTACGAGCCGGGGTCGTTTGTGGGATAGGCCGTCGATCCGTCGCACCATTCGGACAGGCCCGGCGGCCTATCCTACAAAAACACTCCGCTCGCCGCGGCCCTACCACAGCCGCGGTTGGCGCTTCCCGAGCAGATGCTCCGTCCCCGCCGCGGTGGCGTCGAGCAGGTCGTCGTGGGCGCCGAAGGGGTAGCCGGTCATCTCTTCGAATAGCTCCCGTTGACCCGCGTCGACGATCCCGTGCCGCCCCTTCAATCGCACCGTTCCGTTCTGCACCGGGACGCTGAACGCCGCGACGCGGCTCGCTTTGTTCCGGTGCTGCTTGTTCGGGACGATCCGCGGACCGAAGCCCGCGTGCCGCACGAACAAATCCTTCATGCCCTCGAACGCCGCGTTGCTCTCGAACAGGATGGCGTCGGGCCGCCAATCGCGGTCGAACAACCCGATGGCATCGAGGAGCGCCGGCGCCGTCAGCCGCTTGGCCTGCGCCGCCAGCACGAGGATTTCGCCGCCGATCTTGCCGAGCACCACCAGCGCCGACGCATCGGCGCTCGCTTTGGTGCTCACCGCCGGATCGACGGACAAAATCACGGTTTCGAAGTCGTCGCGCGATACGTCGTCGCTCCAAAA
>JAYTBD010000535.1:0-1516 GCA_043737155.1 Fimbriiglobus sp.
CCGTATCTGCTCGGCGGCTTCACCAAGATGACCATCGGCGACGCCGGGGTACTGTGGGCGAGAACCTTCGCCAACCACCGTTTGGGATTGCCCGACCTCGCCATCCGAATGACCGACCACCAGCAAACGGCGCGGACGTTCCAGCTTTTCGCGGGCATAGCCGGATACCTGCTGGAAACGAAGGAGATACTGACCGCCGGCGAGAGCTTGGACTTGGGCGATGGGACGACCTATCTTGTGCGGGACCCACGAGAGGAAGAGGATTTCTTGACCTCGCCGGGGGGGTTGCTTGTGTTGGAGGGGTTACCGCTTTAAGCCGCCCCCAGCAAGCCCTTCAGCAATTCGTACATCGGCCCCGGCGAATCCTCTTCCGGGCGCAGGCGCAGGTAGAGCGACTTGTCATCGACTACTTTGATCCGCCCCGCAGAACTCGCGTTCAATTGCGCGGCGTTCTTCGCGTTGCGGTAGCTAAAGACCAAATCCTTCCCGTCGCGGTGGACGCCGCTGATCTGCCAGCGGACGCAGCCCAAACGGATTTCGGTCGTCCGCAGCAGCCACTCCACCGGTTCGGGCGTGGGGCCGTAGCGGTCCTGCAATTCCTTGCGGAAGTCGGCGAGCTTATTCGGATCGCGCAGACGCGCCAGCCGGCGGTAGACTTCGATGCGCAGCTTCTGCCCCGGCACGTAATCGCGCGGCAGATACGCCGGCCACGGCAGATCGACGTTCACCTCCACGGCCTGCTTCGGCGCTTGGTGTTTCAATTGCCGGACGGCGTTCTCCAGCAATTGGCAGTAGAGTTCGTAACCCACCGTGGCGATGTGTCCGCTCTGCTCGGTGCCGAGGATGTTGCCCGCCCCGCGGATCTCCAAGTCGCGCATGGCGATCTTGAACCCCGAGCCGAGCTCGCTGAACTCCTCGATGGCTTTCAACCGCTTCTGCGCGTTCGGCGATACGAGCTTCACCGGATTGACGATGAGGTACGCATACGCTCGCAGCTTCGTGCGCCCGACGCGGCCGCGCAGTTGGTGGAGGTCGGCCAAGCCGTACTGATCGGCGTCGTCGATGAAGATGGTATTCGCGTTCGGGATGTCCAAGCCGCTCTCGATGATGGTCGTCGCCACGAGGATGTCGGCGTCCTTGCGGATGAACGCGACCATGGCCTTCTCGAGTTCCCCCTCGGCCATCTGGCCGTGGCCGACGACGATCTTCGCCTCGGGGACGATGTGCCGGAGCTTGGCTTCGATATCGAGGATGTCGTGGATGCGGTTGTGGACGAAGAAGACTTGGCCGCCCCGGTTGAACTCGCGGTGGATGGCGTGCCGGATAAGCTTGTCGTCCCAACTGACGATGCGCGTTTCGACGGGGTAGCGGTCCGGCGGCGGCGTCTCCAAGTTCGAGATTTCGCGTACGCCCAGCAGCGCGCTGTGCAGCGTGCGCGGGATCGGTGTCGCCGTCATCGTCAAGATGTCCACGGTGGTCCGCAGCCGCTTCAATCGCTCTTTGTGCTCGACGCCGA
>JAYTBD010000536.1:0-3980 GCA_043737155.1 Fimbriiglobus sp.
GCGCCTTCGGACTTGAGGAACTCGCCGAGGGCGGCGCGGTAGGCTTGCATCTCGGCGAAGCTCGGGCGCGGGCCCGGTTGCGGCAGCACTTCGGGCGTCTTCATCGGATCATTTTTCTTCGGCTCGTCCTTCTTAGGTTCGGCCCTCGGTGCCGGTGGGGCGAGGTAGGTCAAGTCGCCGATCGGCTTCACGTCGGCGGGGGCGCTCCGCAGGATGATCGCGTTCTTGAGTTTCCCCTTGTACTTGGCCAAGTCGTCTTTGGTCTTGGCTTCGACGAAGACGACTTCGCCCGTGATCTTCCCTTTGGTGCCGGGGGTCCAAGCCATCGCAGCGCCGGTGAGCGTTTTGCCGGGGTTCGGTTCGACCATCTTGAAGGAGACGGTGCCGCGCTCCCAAGCGGTGGGGATCTCCCACGGTTCGAGCTTCACGCTGGTCAGCCCATACTCCTTCATCTTCTCGGCGGCCCACTTGTTGGCCTTCTCCAAGTTGGCGGAGCCGGTTACGCGCGGCCCGATGGTGTCGCACAAATACTGGAGGTTCGCTTTTATCTCGGCTTTGTCTCTGACCTCCGCGATGACCTTCTTGTCGATCTCGACGGCGGTCATCGCCGCCGCTTCGACCTTCTCGGTTTTGAGGCCCTCGCCCGCGTAGCTCACACCCGCGCCCAACGCGACCAACCCCCCCAAGGCTATCAAATGGATACTGCGGGCCATGGCCCAACGGAACCTCTTCACGGGAACTCCAGCGCCGGATGAAATGAGTGGAAGGAGAGTACGGGAATTGTCGGACTCGGAGCAATGGAACGCAACGGTAGAGTCTCAAGTTCTCACAATTTGCGACGCGGTTCAACGATCCGCGATGCCGCGAAACCATGCTCAAGCTCTCATTTCGATCCGCTACGCTGGCCAACCGTTAACTTCGGCATGCGCCTTACGACTAATCGAAGTAAATCTTTTGACACATCCGGCAAATGCATCCTAAGTTTTTGTTGCACCCGTCGCCCACCCAGTCGGTTGCCTATCGCGCGGATCTCCCGACCCAGCCCCCGACGTCACACTCGCCGAGACGTGTCCATGCTGCTCACGCGCTGGCTCATGCCCAAGTTCGTTGCCACAAAGTCGCGCAAGACGATTCTGCGGTTGGATCAACTGGAAGCGCGGGAGAATCCGTCGCTCACGATCCAGTTCGACTACGGCTACGACACCGGCAATTTCTTCGCCGACCAGAGCCGCCGAGATGTGCTGCAACTCGCCGCCGACAACCTCACCAGCCGCATCACCACGACGCCGGGGGCGATCACACCGACGCCGGGGAACAACTGGACGATCACGACGTTCAACCCTGCCGACCCATTCAACCCCGCCTCGAACATCGCACTGACGAACTCGAACGTTGCGGCGGGGACGATCATCGTCTACGCCGGGGCCGAAACGGGCTTGGGCGGCGGCGAAGCGGGGTTGGGCGGCCACGGCGGCTACAGCGCCTCCGGCTCGCAAGGGTGGCTCAACAGCTTGCGGACCCGCGGCCACAGCGGCTTCGCCACGTGGGGCGGCTCGGTGACCTTCGACCCGAGCGTCAATTGGAACTACACCCTCAACTCCCCCGCCGCGAACCAGATCGACTTCTACACCGTGGCCCAACACGAGTTGGGTCACGTGCTCGGTTTCGGCACCGCGCAAGAATTCAGCCGGTACGTCTCCGGCGATAGCTTCCTCGGTCCGAATGCGACCGCGGCCAACGGTGGCACCCACCCGCACCTCAACTCCAACGCCGATCAATCGCACTGGCGGCAGGGTACCAATTCCTACGGCCAAGCGGTGTCGATGCAGCCGATCGTCGTCGCCGGGACGCGCGTCGTCTTCTCGGAACTCGACTACGCCGTACTCGCCGACATCGGATGGGACGTCACCGGTTTCGTCGCTCCGACCGGCCCGGCACCCGGCGGCCCCTCCTCGGCGCCCGTCCCGACATCGCCGGTCATCGCCGGCAACTTCGCGCGCGGCCAAGATCCGGCCGCGGTGTCGAGCGGCAACGGGACTTTCCAAATTTACAACGCTAGCGCGTCGAATCTCAACCCGGTCGGCAGCCCCGTCACGGCGTTCGCCGGTTACCAAGGATCGGTCCGCGTCGCCACCGGCGATGTCAACGGCGACGGCATTCAAGACATCATCGTCGCGGCCGGGGCCGGCGGCGGGCCGCACGTCAAGATCTTCAACGGGGCGACCGGCCAACTCGTCCAATCGTTCTTCGCCTTCGACCCCGGCTTCACCGGCGGGATCTTCGTCGCCGCGGCCGACATCGACAACGACGGCCGGGCCGATGTGATCATCACCCCGGATGTCGGCGGCGGAACGCACGTGCGGATCTTCGGGGCCGGCGATCCGAACCGGCCGATGGCGAGCTTCTTCGGCATCGACGCCCCCGGATTCGCGGGCGGCTCCCGCGCCGCGGCCGGGGACATCGACGGCGACGGCTACGCCGATCTCGTGGTGACGGCCGGCTTAGGCGGCGGTTCGCACACCGTCATCTGGAACGGCCGGATGCTCGGACAGGGCCGGCTCACCCGGCTCACCGAAGACTTCTACGCCATCGACCCCGGCTTCGTCGCGGACAAGACCGGCGTGTTCGTCGCGCTCAGCGATCTCGATGGCGACGGCTTCCGAGATCTGGTAATCGGCGCCGGCAACCGGGTGCGAGTGCTCAGCGGCAAACTCACGACGGCCCGCGGTGGCGCTGTCGCGGCGGCGACCCCCAACAACGACTTTTTCATCGGCGACGGCGGGGTCAGGTCGAGCGTCCGCCTCGCCGGCGGCGACTTCGACGGCAACGGTTGCGACGAAGTGCTTATCGGCAGCGCCGACGGCCAAGCGGGCATGGTGTATCGATTGACGGAGAACGGGTTGATGTCGCTCGGAATCTCCGCCGGCCCGCTGTCGAATGGGATTTATGTGGGATGAGGCTGAGCCTGAGTCTGTCCAGCGTGATACCCCCCACCCCCCTGGACAGACCGAAAATTTTCTGGACAGACACATCTTTTCTGGACAGACCATGCCCGCCTAGGACTTATGGCGTGTCCGCCCGATCTTCTTGATAAGTTCCCGTGCCGCGTTAGAATTGACCTCCTGCCGGAACCTTCCGACGATCCCTCGTCCAACAAAGTTTACCGGTTGCAAACCCTCCTCGTCTCAAGGCTCAGACTTGTCCGCGCTGATCGACGTTTTGGAACTCATCATCCCGGCGCGCCGCGCCGAAGTCGATTCCGCGCGCCCCCGCTTTCCATCCGACCCCGGCCTGACGGCGGAGTTGGTGGACCGGGGTTGGCTCACGCCGCTCCAACGCCGCTGGGTGTTGCGGGGCGACGGGGAGAGACTGCTGGTCGGGTCGTACGTCCTCCTCGAGCGCGTCGGCGAAGGCGGCATGGGCCAGGTCTATTTGGCCCGGCACCGCGCACTGGGACGATTGGCCGCGGTCAAGCTCATGCGGACGGAGCGGCGCGACGAACGGCGGTCGAAACTGCGTTTCGTGCGCGAAGTCCGTGCCCTCGGCCGCCTCGACCACCCCAATATCGTGTTCGCCTACGACGCCGGTATCGCCGGGCGCTCCCACTATTTGGCGATGGAATACGTGCCCGGGCCCGACTTGGCGCACACCCTCGCCGCCGGCGGCCGACTCCCCCCGGGCACGGCGTGCGAGTACGCGCGGCAAGCCGCCTTGGGCCTGCACCACATGCACGGGCGCGGACTCGTGCACCGCGATATCAAACCGTCGAACTTGAGCCTCGCCGACGGGGGACGGGTCGTGAAAGTACTCGACGTGGGCTTGGTCAAAGACCGCGCGGTCGCGGCGGACGGGTTGACGCGGGTGGGGCTGATGGTCGGCACGCCCGACTACGCCGCCCCCGAGCAGGTGCTCGATGCGCGGCGGGCCGGTCGGCGCTCGGATCAATACTCGCTCGGATGTACCCTCTACGAACTGCTCAC
>JAYTBD010000537.1:0-9576 GCA_043737155.1 Fimbriiglobus sp.
AGGCGTCTACAAAGCTGGTGAAAAGTCGCTTCATCCCGGGTTGCGTTTCGGCGAGCTCCTCGGGGTGCCACTGCACGGCCATGACGAATTGGCTCGTCGCGCTCTCGACCCCTTCGATGATCCCGTCCGGGGCGTAGGCGTTCGGCAACAAATTTGGGGCGAGATCCTTGATCGCTTGGTGGTGCATGCTGTTCACCAACGCGATCGATTCCCCGAGGATGGAGCCGAGTCGGGTGCCCGACTTCACCGCAATTTCATGGGCCAAATAGCTCCGGCTCGGGAACTCCAGTGTCGGGAAGAAGTCGTGCTTCAACGCCGCCGGCACTTGGTCGGCCACATCTTGATAGAGCGTCCCACCGCACGCCACGTTGAGAATCTGAATCCCCCGGCAGACCGCCAACAACGGCTTACCGGTCTTCAACGCATGCTCGAGTAACAAGATTTCGATGGCGTCTCGGTCCGGGTCGGTGACGCCGCACTTGGGGTGCTTGACCTCGCCGTAGCGGCTCGGATCGACATCGACCCCGCCGGTGAGGAAGACGCCGTCGAGCCGTTCGAAGATCCCTTCCATCGTGTCCAAGTCATGCGGCAGCAGCGGAATTAGCCAAGGTGTGGCGCCCACGTTGCAAAGGGACTGCACGTAGCGCTGCCCCATAATCCAGCAGTTCGGCAGGTCGCCGCCCGGTTTTCCGGGCAGGGTCTGCATGGCCACTCCTATGACTGGCCTCGGCATGGGCGTCGCACCTGTGATTTTTGCGGGGAATCTACAACATATTCGTCGGGATCCTCCCGCGACGCCACGGGGAAGCAACCACCGCGCCAACTTCCGACAGTGTATTGTACGATATTGCCGATTGCGTGGAATACGTGGAATCAGCTCACGCTCTCCCCTCGGTGCCATCACGAGTCTCGCTGGAACGAGGAAAGAGAGATGTTATCGGCAGAAGAATTCGGGCCGTGCCCGAACTTGGCACTTCGCAGCAGCAAATTTTCGGATCATTTCACATCGATGCCTGAATTAGCTTCGAAATGCTTCTACGGTTTGTCGTCCGATCCTACGCCTGCAAGGGAGCTGCCATGCACAAACTCGTCGAAGCCCTGAACACCACCGCCTCGGACCGCCGGGCCAAACCGCGGTTCCAACCGACCTTCGGCACGACGTGTCGGGTCTTGCAAACGCCCCCGCAGCGCGGTTTGGTATGGGACATCTCCGTCTTCGGAGTCGGACTGCTCCTCCCCGTCGAACCCGCGCCGGGCGAGATCATCCCCGTCGAATTGCTCACCGAAACCGGCGCGGCACCCATTTCGATTACGATCCGAGTCGTCTACATCCGCAAGCTTTCGACGGGCGATTATTTCGTCGGCGCACGCTTCGACCGGACGCTGACGACGGCGGAAGTCGAACCGCTGATCGCCCCCGTTCTGGCGCGACCCTACCTCGCGGTGAGGACTGGACCGAAGGGGCCGAAACAAAGGGCGAGCATGGGGAATTCGGTCGACGCGACTTCGACAGCACGGTAAAGGGGGAAGGGGACGCGGCCACCTTCAATAACGCGGTACCGTGGCATCGACCGTCACACTCCACGCTTCGATTCCCCCGGCCATCGACGCCACGTTTTTAATGCCCACGTATTCCAAAAACCCGGCCCCGCGCAGGCTGCGCACACCGTGGTGACAGTACACCACCACCAATGCCCCGTCGGGCACGTCCAATTCTTCCCAGCGCGTCGGCAAATCTCCGAGCGGCATCAGCACGCTCCCCGGCAAGTGGCAAAACGCGTGTTCCTCCGGTTGGCGCACATCCAGCAACAGCACCGGCGACCCGGCCGTCAACATCGTGTTCACATCGTGCACTGAAATCTGGCGGATGGTCATTCTCCGGCGATGTCGGGGAGGTCGAGCTTGGCCAAGTAGAAGCGTTCCTTCGCCCGCATCGCGGCGGTGTCGTTGTCGCGTTTGTCGTTGTAGCCGCAGAGGTGCAGGCAAGCGTGGATGACGTACAGACAGAGCTCCTGATTCACCGGATGCCCACGTTCCTCGGCCGACGCTTTCCCGACGCCGGCGCCGATGGCCACATCCCCTTCGAGCTTCGGTGCTCCGCGGATGCTGTAGGGGAAGGTCAGCACGTCGGTCGGCTCGTCGTGGTTCAAGTGTCGCTTGTTCATCGCATGGATGGTGGCGTCGTCGAAGAAAGCGAAAGTCACCTTCGCCGAAGGTACCCCCTCGCCCTCGAGAACGGTCTTCGCCGCCAACTTGAGCGACGCGAAGTCGAGTTCGACCAGCTCCTGCTGGTTTTTGATGGAGATGGAGATCATGGGGCTAGTGTAGTGGCTTGGCGAGCGGCACGGCGTAAGCGTACCGTGGTTCGAGTTCTCCTTTCACGGCACGCTTACGCCCTGCCGCTCGCCAATATCGACTCCCGAAAAAACTTCGGCTTGCAAACGGAGTTTACGAACCGTTACACTGCTTCCGAATCGAAACACGCGGGGCAGGATGCTCCGTCCACTTTGGCACCACGGAGGGTCTCCCAGATGGCCGTACGCTCGCTCCCGACACCGCCGCCCCGTCCGCTCATCGGCATCAACACCGACTTCTACGCCCCCAAAAGCGGCCCCGCCTTCGGCAAGCTGAACGCGGCTTACTTCGATGCCGTGCTCCAAGCCGGTGGCTTGCCGATCCTGATTCCCCCGTTCAACAAAGAGAACTACGCCGAGATCGAAACGATCCTCGACCTGCTCTCCGGCGTCGTCATGACCGGCGGGCTCGACCTCGACCCGCGCCGCAACGGGATGCAGATCACCAACGCCGTGCAGCCGATGGCGGCCCGCCGGGAAGATTGCGACCGCTTCGTGCTGAACCAAGTCGTCGAACGCAAGCTGCCGCTGCTCGCCATCGGCGCCGGGATGCAATTGCTCAACGTCTACATGGGCGGGACGCTATTCCTCCACCTCCCGGCCGACAATCCGAAGGCCCTGCCGCACTTCGATCCGTCGGGCGGCCCGCACCGGCACATGGTGACGGTCGAACCGCGGACGACTCTCGAAGACATCTTCGGCGCCCCAGAACTCCGCGTGAACAGCACCCATCACCAAGCGGTGAACCAGATCGGCAAGCGGCTGCGCGTCGCGGCGAAATCGGCCGACGGCGTGATCGAAGCCATCGAAACGACCGACGACGAGTGGTTCTGCATCGGCCTGCAATGGCACCCGGAGTGCGATACGGCTTCGGCGCTGGACCGACAGATTTTCGAGTGCTTCGTCCAGTCGGCCGGGCAGTTCGCCGAGGAACCGCTGTTGGCGGTGGCGTAAGGCGCAAACCGGGCACCCACAAGGGGTGCCCGTACAGCGCTTTGTAGGGGCACCCCTTGTGGGTGCCCGCGATCCAACATCGCCCGCTCCGACAAATCGCCATCGGCACTTCCCGGATTCGTGGGGGTTGCATTGTCATTCCCCATCCTCCCGCCGGAAGTGTCCAACCATGCTGCGTCCCCTCGCTTTACTCATGCTTCTCTCCCCACTCGCCATCGCTGCGGACTTCAATCCCGAGCCCGGCTTCACCCAGCTCTTCAACGGCACCGACCTGAGCGGCTGGCAAGTCGCGCCGACCAAGGACAAGGATAAACCCGGCGAGGCGTTGACCGGGAAGAAAGAAACGCCGACGAAGCGCTTCGTCGTGAAAGACGGAGCCATCGTCATCGACCCGAAGGTCAAAGGCGACATCACCATTTCCACCGAGAAAACGTTCGCCAAAGACGCGCACATTCAATTCGACTTCAAAGCCGGCAAGGGGTGCAACAACGACCTCTATTTCCGCGGGACGAAGTTCGACATCAAAGAAGCGGATATTAAGAACCTCAAAGCCGACGACTGGAACTCGTTCGAGATCGTGCTCGTCGGGGCGGATGCCGAGTTCAAATGCAACGGCGAAAGCAACAAGAAAATGAAGGCGAAACCCGACGCGACGACCTTCGGTATTCGCGCGGAGGGCGGGGCTATCGAAATACGACGGTTACGGATCAAAGCCGAGTGAAGGGGAATTCCGCGTCTGTTTCCCGAAAATTGGGAACGCGCGTGCCCGGATGGCGTCCGAAAGGTACAATTGCCGCGTCGAGTTTGCCGAGCACCGACCCACGCGACACAAACCCCGATACACACCGCCTTTCCGCACACTACCCGAGGGACTGTCCATGGATCGCCGCCACTTCATGAAGCACGCCGCCGCCGGCGCCGCGGTCGTCGCCCCCGGCATGTCATTCCTGTCGAACATCGCCGCGCAAGGCGCCGAGCTGAAGAAGAAGAACAAGAGCCTTATCATCCTCTGGATGGGCGGCGGACCGGCCACCATCGACCTCTGGGACATGAAGCCCGACAGCGTCAACGGCGGCGAACACAAGCCGAAGGCGACCGCGGCCGGGAGCTCGGTGCAAATCTCCGAGCACCTGCCGACCGTCGGCAAGCAGTTCAAGAACTTGTCGATCATCCGCTCGCTCACGACCAGCGAAGGGGATCACAACCGCGGGACATTCTTGATGAACACCGGCCGGGTGCCCAACCCGCTCAGCGAGTTCCCGCACATCGGCTCCGTCCTCAGCTATCAGTACTCGCAAGACCTCGAAGCGATGAAGGCCATGGATCTCCCGCTCTTCATCTCGGTCGGCGGCGGCCGCGTCGGCCCCGGCTTCCTCGGCATGAAGTACGCCGGTTTCGACGTCCGCAATCCGGGTGCCCCGCCCGAAAACGTCGAACCGCCGCAAGACGTCAAGACCATGCCGCGCCGGGCCGTGCTGTTCGAAACGCTCGAAGGCACCAGCACCACCAAGCCGGGCATGGGCCTCAAGACCAACGTCGCCGCCGACTCGGTGCAAGCCCACAAAGACGTCTACAAGAAGGCCCTCGACCTCGTGGTGTCCAGCCGCAAGGAAGTCTTCAGCATCGACGCGACCAAAGACAAAGCGGCCATCGACCGCTACGGCAACAACAACTTCGGCAAGGGTTGCTTGCTCGCCAAGAAACTCGTCGAAGCCGGTGTCGGCTGCGTCGAAGTGAATCTCGGCGGTTGGGACATGCACGCGGGCATCTTCAACGCCCTCGCCACCCGCGCCCTGCCGACGCTCGACAAGGGCATGGGTTCGCTGGTCGAAGACTTGGCCCAATCGGGCAAGCTCAAGGACACGGTCATCGTTTGGATGGGCGACTTCGGTCGCACGCCGAAGATCAACCAAAACGCCGGGCGGGACCACTTCCCGCGCGCTTGGTCGGTCGTCGTCGGCGGCGGCAACATCAAAGGCGGGATCGCTTACGGGGCCACCAATAAGGACGGTACCGACGTGACGGACAAGCCCGCCAAGATCGGCGATCTCTACGGCACCCTCTACGCCGGCCTCGGCTTGGCTCCGGATACGCAAATCCGCGATAACCTCGGTCGACCGACCGCTATCGCCGGCGACAAAGCCGCCGCGATCAAGGATCTCATCGCCTGAGGCGACTGAGGGGAATGAACTGGGACGGCGGCCCGCGGAGGGTCGCCATTTTTCGTTTGGGAACTGCCGGTGTTCCCATCCGTCTGGTATGCTGAATCCACACTCTGGAGGGAGCGAATTATGAAACTGCTGGGAACGATTCGGAATGGCCACGTTCGGCTGGATCAACCGTCGGACTTGCCCGATGGCACCCGAACGGTGAGTCTGGTCGAAGATGAGTTCGAAGACATGGCCGAGTTCGACAATTTGGATGAACTCGAACACCCGCACCCGATGGCGCCGTACGACCCGGTGAAGGAAGCGGCACTGATCCGTGCGAGAATGGCTGCGGTCGCTGCGGGTGGAAAGACGACCCCGTTGGCCGAGGCAATGGACAGGATCCGAAGGCAACTTCAAACCATGCCCGCCAAGGATTAGTCATGACGCGGGTTGTGGTGATCGAAGATAACGCAGAAGACGATATCCGCCGAATCGCAGGGTTCATCCGACTTCACGTCTCTCGAAAATCGTCGGATCGCTGGACAAATCAGATTCAATCCACGCTCGATTCGCTGGATTTTCAGGCGGAACGATGGCCTTCGGCCGACGATCCCGGCCTCGATGGCACCGGCATCCGCGTGCGCTTGATGGGCCGTCGGCCGCATGTCTACCGCATCTTGTTCCTCGTCGCCAACGACCGAGTCTTGGTCTATCGCATCCGCCACGCCGCGCAGGATTCTCTCGGCGAGGACGACCTGTGACGTTCCTCAATGCCGCGCTGCTCTTCGGCATCGCGGCGATCGCCATCCCGCCCATCGTCCACTTGTTCAACCGCCGCAAGTTCGACGAAGTCGACTGGGCCGCGATGCAGTTCCTCGATCTGGGCCGGCAGACCAAACGGAAGCTCTTCCTCGAACAATTCCTGCTCATGCTGCTGCGGACCGCGTTGATCGCGCTCGTCGTTCTCGCATTCGCCTCGCCGCAACTCGACGGTCGCTACCTCGGCACGCGGACTTCGACCGGGCCGAAACACCTCATCATCCTCGTCGACGGTTCCGCTAGCATGGCCTACACCCAAGATGGGAAGCCGGATTCCGATGCGGCGAAGTCGTGGGCGATCCGGGCCATCGACCGCCTCGCCCACGGCGACCGCGTGGCCATCTTCCAAGTCAATCGACAGATGACCCCGATCGTGGGAGCGTTCACCGCGGATCACGCGCTTGCGAAGGGGGCGCTCGAACTCCTCGCGTCCCCGAGCGGCTTCGCCGATTGGCCGCAAGCTATTCAGACCGCATCGGCCCTGCTCGATTCGGTGGAGTCCGCCCGGCACATCCTGATCCTCAGCGACAACCAGCGTGCGGGTTGGGCCGATGAAAACACGTCTGCAAACTGGGAACTGCTCGCCGAGTCGATGCCGCCGACGATCTCGATCCTCAACGTCGCCCCGAATCGACCCGCGGAACCGAAGAACGCGAGCCTCGGTTCACTGCTGACTTCGCGCGCCGTATCCCCGGCCGGGCGGGATGTCGAATTCCGCTCGAATCTGCTCGTGTCGGGAGGAGTGACGCCGACCGAAGTCGGCAAGCTCCAACTCGAAATCGACGGCCGACCGGTCGCGGAGTTACCCGTCGCCGACGCCATCTCATTCCGTCAGAAATTTTCCGTCGGCTCGCACCTCGTCACACTGAAGCTGCCGGCGGATGCAGTCCCCTCCGACAACCGGCAAGACTACGCCCTCGAAGTGTTGTCCGCGATACCGGTGCTGATCGTCGACGGTTCCGCCTCGGAAACCGCGGGCAGCGATTACCTCCGCGATGCGCTGGCCCCCGCGCGCGACCCCGCCCCGACGTTCGTCGTGCGCACGGTGCGGAGCAAAGATTGGTCGAGTGCGACGCTGGCCCAAGATATTAAAGGGCCGGGCACGCCGCCGCGCGTGCTCGTGTTGGCGAACATCGAGAAGCTCTCGACGGATCACCAGCAGCAGATCGAAAAGTTCCTGAACGCGGGCGGATCGGTTCTGGTCGCCTTGGGCGATCGCTGCGATGCCTCCCAATGGAACCGCGTCGCCTTCCGCGGCGGGCAGGGATTTCTCCCCGCCCGCTTGGTGGAACCGACCGGTGACGAAGCCGACTTGGCCGATGCGAAGACGCTGCTCGTCGCCGGCTTCGCCCATCCGGCGCTCGACCTCTTCAAAGATCCGTTGCCCGGCGGATTGCACACGGCCCTGTTCCCGAGACGTTGGAAAGTCGACACCGCCGCGGGGGTCAACGGAACGACGGGCATCCCCATCGCTCTCTTCAACAATCGGGAGCCGTTCCTCGTCGAACGTGGCTTCGGCAAAGGCCGGGTCATCTTGGCAACGCATCCGCTCGACCGATCTTGGCGGACAAATCTCCACCGACTCCCCGATTTCGTCCGACTCGCGCACGAACTGCTCTACTACCTCGCCGGGGCGCGGGCGGCCGAGCGGAACTTGTCGCCGGGGCAACCCATCCTCTTCACCCCGCAACCCGAGGAACCGCCTGGCGTCGTGACGCTGCATCCGCCCACCGGTTCGGTTCGATCAATCGCCTGCGCCGCGTGGCCCGCCGTCATCGATGGCACCGCCGCGGTCGGGCCGTACCGCGTCGTGACCGCGTCGGCTCGGACGACGTACTTCTGCGTTCAGCCCGATCCGCGGGAATCGCAGTTGGCCCCCTGCACCCCCGAGGATCGCGAACGCCTCGGCAAACTGATGCCGCGGATGCGGTTCATCGCCGACCTCGACGAAATGGAGTCGGGCGCCGACGAGCAACCGGTCGTGCAAGAACTTTGGTGGATCTTGCTCGCGCTGTTGCTCGTCACTCTGGTCGTCGAAACGTGGTATACGCGCGCCTTGGTGCGCCGCGGCGACAAGTGATATGCTGATCCGATACGAATCCCCGAAGGAGCCGACCGATGCGAGTGCTCACTGCCGCGGTGTCCCTTTCGTTCGGCCTCTTGCTGGCCGTCGCCGATGACAAGAAACCCGAACCGAATAACGAACGCCTCGGACAGTTGGCGCGGCTGAAGACGCGCTTCGACGACGAAATGGCGGACTTGAAGAAGCGGCTCGAACGCGCCGATTCGGACGCGGACCGCAAGGGCATCCAAGTCGAGATGAAAGAACAAGCGATCATCTCGTCGCAGAGCGCCATCGACATCGCGAAAGAGGATCCCAAGGACGCGGCCGGGTTCGCGGCCGCGCTGTTCGTGATCGAAAAAGCCGGGCCGTTCGGCGCGGGCAAAGAGATGGAAGACGCCGTGGCCGTGATCGCCGAGCACCACGTCGATAATCCGAAAGTGAAGGAACACCTCCAAGTGATCGCCAAAGCCGGCCCGTCGGGCAAGAAGTTCCTGATCGCCGCTTCGGAGAAGTCCGCCGACAAGGAACTCAAAGGGTTGGCCCTGCTCTTTCTCGGCACCGCCGCCGCGGAGCAAATCGACGAAGGGGCGACCGCGAAAGTGGTCGACGAAATGATCGCGGCGGCGACCGTCTACTTGGAGAGAGCCGCCGTGGAAGCGCCCGGGGCGAAGGTCGGCACCAGTACCGTTGCGAAGGAAG
The DNA here is from genome assembly GCA_043737155.1 of Fimbriiglobus sp. GTDB lineage: Bacteria > Planctomycetota > Planctomycetia > Gemmatales > Gemmataceae > JALHQU01. The sequence continues at coordinate 9,042 of JAYTBD010000537.1, forward strand.
TGACCGCGCAGCTGGAGAATTTGAAAGCCATCAAGTTCCTCGCCGTCGGCCAGCAAGCGCCGGAAATCGAAACGCTCGCGCTCGACGGCAAGAAGGTCAAGCTCTCCGAGTTCAAAGGCAAGGTCGTGATGCTCGACGTCTGGGCCACATGGTGCGGGCCGTGCCGGGCGATGATCCCGCACGAGCGCGAGATGGTGAAGAACTTGGAAAAGAAACCCTTCGCCCTCATCAGCGTCAGCGTCGACGCCGAGAAAGCCACACTCACCGAGTTCCTCGACAAGGAGCCGATGCCGTGGGGCCACTGGTGGGACATGGGCGAGAAGAACCCGGTCGCGAAGAAGTATCGGGTGCGGGCATTTCCGACGATCTATGTGATCGACCATGCGGGGATCATCCGCCACAAGTGGATCGGCAGCCCCGGTAACGACGCCATGGACAAAGCGATTGCGGACTTGGTCCAGCAGGCGGAGAAAGCGGCGAAGTAGTGGTCGGTGGCCAGTGGTCGGTGGTCAGTTGAACACTTTCCTACTTTCTT
>JAYTBD010000538.1:0-1515 GCA_043737155.1 Fimbriiglobus sp.
CCGCGCCATTCCACTCCGACCAAATGTGGTGAAATATCCGGGCTAGCAATGCTCCGAGGAGCCAGGTCGAACGGGGCATGGGTTTCGTTCCGTTGGGTCAGGTCGAATAGACCCATTTTCCGAGGAGGATAGCGGGGATCAACAGCAAAACGATCAGCAACCCCGGCCAGCCGACGAATGCGGTAGACAGGATCGCATCGAGCAGCACCAATCCGAAGATGCTCCGCTTCACCGCCGCTTGCACCGATTTCGGCGTCGGATTGCGAATCGCGGCCACAACGGGGATACCGACGATGAACCCGAACAGCACCAGCAGATACGGGAAATAAACCGGAGCGTGCCCCGCGGGCAGATGCACCGGCACGGTCACGGCCAGCGCCACTGACAACGCCATGACAGCGGCGGCTCCGATGAGCGATCGCTTCCGGCTCTCCCCTTCTTCGGTGCGCGCGAACCACGTGACACCGACGATATACAACCCGACGACGCCGGCGATATGCCAAGGGATCGGCGATTCCTCGGCGAACGCGAGACTGCCGAGCAGCACGTTGAGGAAGCGGCAAGCCCCCATCGCGACGGGGCCGATCCAAAAGTGTTTGAGCAAAGAATCGTAAAGGATGATCGCCGCTGACAAGATTGCGGCAATCGCGATGGTGATGTTGCTCGAACGGTCCGAAAAGAATGCGAAAAGAAGCCCCGCGATGAGCAATACGAAAGCGAGTGCCCACGCCATTGTCTTGCCGATACGCTTCGAAGGCAGCGGTCGAAACGACCTCGACAATACGTCCTCGCGGTAGTCGCACAAGTCGTTCAACACCATCCCGAAGAGATACAAGCACCCCGATGCGGCGAGCAGCAACAGGGTCAAATCCCACCGTGTCGCGATGGTGCCGACCGCGCAGCCGGCCATCAGGATGTCCGCGAAGGCGGTGAAGACGTTCGACAGGCGCAGCAGTTGGGCGAAGGCGAGCAGGCGGGACTTCTTCATGCCAGATTCACCGCCACATTGTAGGTCGAAGGACCAGCCGTCGCGCGCTCGCCGAGGTTCAGCAAATCGTCTTCGTTGTGCACGAAGCGCACATCGCGAATTCCCTCGGCCGCGAGCCGGCCGAGATAAACCGGCTTGTCGTCGTCGGTGATGCCGATGAGGATCGCGGAGATGGCGAAGCCCTGCCGGCGGAGCTGGCCGATGGCGACGGAAGTTTCCACGGACACCTGCGGCAGTATCGCCATGATGGTCGCATCCTTCGGTAGCCGCGGCCCGGCGTCGAGGATCAACCCGGTGAAGGTCATTCCGTCGGTGAGTTCGAGGCGGGCGAGCGCATCGCGGATCTTCGAGAACTGATCGATGCTCCTCCGAGTGTCGACGACCACGGGCCGGAGGCGTTTGTCCGGCCCCATCGCTTCGTACTTGGCTCGGGCTTCGTGGCGGGTCTCGACCCCCTGCTCCGCCGCTTCGGAGGTCGTGTCGGCTTTCACCGAAGCTTCCTCGCGGATGCGCGCGGCGGTATCGCG
>JAYTBD010000539.1:0-1514 GCA_043737155.1 Fimbriiglobus sp.
CCGCAGCCGCGGTTTCGGGCGTACCAAGAACGGTGATGTCTAGATGAGTCGCAAATCGGAAGATTCGGGGATGCGGGCCTTGGTCGACGACGAGAAGTCGCCGAAGGATGCGATCGCGCGCGAAGAGGATGACGCGGACGATGACCCCGAGGGAACAATTGCAGTCGCGAAGCCGGCGTCCAAGGTTCTGCGCGACGACGAGCCATTGCCGGTCGAAGGTGTGCACGCGGCGGAAGAGGCTTCGACCGGGGCGGACGATTCGCTCGGTCTGTACTTGCGTCAAATGGGTGCGATCCGCCTGTTGAACAAAGACGATGAGCGCATTCTCGCCGAGAAGCTCGAGCGGGGTCGCAGGCGCTTCCGCGATGCGGCGCTCGTTTGCCCGTATATCCTCGGCGAAGCGCTCGCCACGTTCGAACGCGTCCGCGCCGGCAAAGCCGCGGTCGATCCGACCATCGATGTGTATTCCTGCGAGCAATTGAAGTTGAGCCGCGAGCAAATCCTGGCCCGCTTCGCCGATCATCTGCCGAAGATCAAGAAGCTGCTCCGCCAAGATGCCCAGCATTTCGCGGACGGGCTCGGCGTGTTGAATCGCAAGAAGGCCAGCGACTGGCGCCGGAAGCGCGTCAAGCGGTTGTTGAGCGCCCGCGGGTACATGGAAGAGCTGTCGCCCCGGACCGAGCAGCTCGAGCGCTGGGTCGATAAACTCCTCGACATCGCCGACGAAATGAAGCGGCTCGTCGGGGACGTCGAAGAAGATCCGACACGCCAAGATGAATTGACGGAAGCGCAGAACAAGTACCACCTCACGCACAAGGAACTCCACGCGAGTGTCCAACTGCTGCGCCGCCGTCGGTCGCAGTATCAAAAGGTCCGCCGCGCACTCGCGGAAGCCAACTTACGGCTCGTCGTCAGCATCGCCAAAAACTATCGCAACCGCGGTCTGCCGTTCGTCGATTTGATCCAAGAAGGCAACCGCGGCCTCATGCGCGCCGTCGATAAATACGAGCACCGGCTCGGTTATAAATTCGGCACTTACGCCACGTGGTGGATCCGCCAAGGTGTCCAGCGGGCCTTGGCCGACCACGCCCGGACCGTGCGGGTGCCGTGCCATCAAATCGGCCTGTTGGCGAAGATCGAACGGATGCGGACCGATCTCGCCGCCAGTCTCGGTCGCGAGCCGACCACCGAAGAAGTCGCCGGAGCGCTGGGGGTCACGGAAGCCGAGACCCGGTCGCTGCGGAGCGTCGGCCGGCAACCGATCAGTCTGCACGAACCGATCGGTGGGGACGGCGAACGGGCGCTCGAAGATTTCCTCAGCGACGCCAACATCCAAACGCCGGGCCAAAACGCCGACGCCCGACTGTTGAAAGAGCGGATCACGGAAGTGTTGAAATCGCTGGCCCCGCGCGAGCGCGAAGTGATCGAGCTCCGCTTCGGTTTGAAAGATGGCACGCCGCGGACGCTCGACGAAGTGGCCAAGCAGTACGGCATCACCCGCGAGCGCATCCGCC
>JAYTBD010000540.1:0-1512 GCA_043737155.1 Fimbriiglobus sp.
ATTGCGGATTTACGATTGCGGATTGCGGATTTGAAAACAACCACCACTCTGTGCGTCTTACTATTCGCCGCCTTGGGTTGCACCCGGCCGCTGCAAGACTTGACCCCGGCCTCCGCTGCCAAGCCGAGTGTACCGGCTTTTGGCGACGCCGTCCCCAAGGGTAGCATCGCCGGCCGCGTGACTTGGACCGGCACCGCGCCGGATGCGCCGCCGATCAAAGGGCTCATTGATACCGGGAACGGGGTGGCTTGGGGCGAAATGCCCAACCATATGGCCCCGCGGATCGATCCCGACAGCAAGGGTCTGGCGAACGCGATCATCCATCTGAAAAGCTGCGATCCGAAGCTTGCCAAACCGTGGCCTTACGGTCCGCTCCGCATCGAAATCCGCGACCGCCTCATCACCGTGGCACAGGGCGGTCACTCCGGACCGGTCGGATTCGCCCGTGTCGGCGAGCCGATTGAAATGGTATCGTTCGACGGCGCTCGCCACATGCTCCGCGCCCGCGGAGCCGGCTTCTTCTCACTCCCTTTGCCCGGATCGAACAAACCGCGGACGCGCTCCATCGACGCGCCGGGGATCGCCGAATTCACCAGCGCCGCCGGGTATTTTTGGACGTCCGCCGAAGTCTATGCCTGCGAGCACCCCTACTACACCACCACCGATAAAACCGGTCGATTCGCGCTCGACGGCATTCCCCCCGGCGAGTACACCTTGGTCGCCCGGCATCGGAATTGGAAGCTTCTCAACTCCGAGCGCGACCCCGAAACCGGGAAGATCATGCGGTTGAACTTCGCGGCACCATTCCTCGTCGAACGGAGCGTGACGGTCGGCGACGGCGTGGTCACCGAAGACTTCGAATTCTCGGAGCGCCGATGATTATCTACCCCGCCATCGACCTGCTCGCCGGCCGCTGCGTCCGCCTCCGCCAGGGGGACTACTCGCAGGAGACGGTCTTCTCCGACGACCCCGCGGCGGTGGCGCGCGAGTGGGTGCGGCAAGGGGCCGAGCGATTGCACGTCGTCGATCTCGACGGGGCCAAACAACGCGAACCGGTCAACGGCGCCGTGATCCGCAAAATCGTCGAAGCCGCGGGGGTACCCGTGCAACTCGGCGGCGGCATTCGCAGCGCCGAGCATCTGCGGACCGTTTTCGAATGGGGCGTTCGCTGGGCGGTGCTGGGGAGCAAAGCGCTGCAAGACCCGGAGTGGGTGAAGCGGATGGCCCACGAATACCCCGGCCGCATCGTCCTCGGTTTGGACGCCCGCGACGGATTCGTGGCGACCGAAGGCTGGCTCGAAACCTCCGCGATGAAAGCGACCGACTTGGTCAAGCTCGTCGAAGACGCCCCGCTCGCCGCGGTGGTTTACACAGACATCGCCAAAGACGGCATGATGGCCGGGCCGAACTTCGAAGCACTTTTGGAAATGCGACACGCGACGAAGTTGCCGGTGATCGCCTCGGGTGGTGTTACCACGCTCGAGCAAGCGAAGCGGCTGGCCGAGGCCGGGA
>JAYTBD010000541.1:0-1512 GCA_043737155.1 Fimbriiglobus sp.
CGATGCTCTACATATCGCAAGGTAACCCCATCGACCGCAAGCGCGCCAAGGATTTGCTCGCGGCCAAGGACAACTCGCCCGGCGAAACCACGGACGAGAAGCGCGCGACCGCCGCGGTGCTCGCGGGGCTGGCCCGCCACTTGGAAAGCGACGACCGCAAACAGGTGCTCGCGCGGGCCATCGAAATCCTGCGCGACGTGGTCGGGGTTACGAAAGATCGCCGCGACCAATTCCTGCTCGCGCAGTTGAGCCGCACCTCGGGCGAACGCGACGGCCGCATTCAGGGCCGCAAGCTGTTGCTGGAACTGCTCGAGAAGGACACCGAGAACATCGATTACCTCGTGGCCGGGTTGGAAGAAGCGTCGGAACCCGAGGACCGCGAATTCGCCGACGGTTGCGCCGACCGGCTCCTCAAGAATTTCCCCGCGGAGTTCCGCGCGATCTCGGCGGTGGCCAAGTACGAGAACCGCATCGGCCGGCCGGAGCGTGCGCTCGAACTCGCCAACGGCTACGCCCGCACGGCCGACAATTCCCCCGGCGACTTGCAACTTCGCTACGCCCGTACCGCGGAACTGCTCGATGCGCTAGCCCGCACAGCGACCGTGCGCCGCACCCCGCTCGGCCGCAAGATGACCGACTCCGCCGTGGAGAAATACGAATCGCTGTTCGCGAATCGCCCCGAAGCGGTGGTCGCCGCGGCGGGGTTGCTCGCCGCCGACGGCCGAGCGGAAGAAGCCTTCGCCAAAATCGAACGGCATTCGAAGATGCTGCCGATGCGCGTGAAGGTGATGGCCGGCCTCGCCGTCCTCCGCGCCGGATCGAGTACACCGCGCCAGACCGCGCTGGTTCAAGAATGGCTGACGGTCGCCAAGAATGGCGAGCCGGGGTCGATCCCCGTGCTGCTCAACGAAGCCGACTTCTACAACCTGCAGGGCGATTCCGCGAAGGCGGAGACTGCTTACGAAGCGGTGCTGAAGCTGGAAGATCGCAACGTGGTTGCGCTCAATAACTTGGCGTGGTTGCTCGCCGCGAACCCGCAGAAAGCCGAGCGCGCCGCGGAGTTGTTGGAGCAGGCCGTGAAGGAGATCGGCCTGACCGGGGAATTGCTCGACACGCGGGCTAGAATCAAGATTTCCTCACGGCAGTTCGACGCCGCCGAGCGCGATCTGCTCCAAGCGCTCTCGCAGGAGAAAACGCCATTGCGGATGTTCCATTTGGCGTTGGCAATGCAGAGCCAAACCCCGGCCCGGACCGATGAGGCGGCCGCGCAGTTCAAGAATGCGAAAGCGAAGGGTTTGAAAGAGCAGTCGGTTCACCCCGCCGACATTGCGCTGTACCGGACGCTGATAAAGGAAGGGGAAAAGTAGGAGCCAACTCCGGTTCCCCCTCTCCGTTTCGGAGGGGGCTAGGCGGTGAGGTCTGGCGCTGGAACGTGAGCGGCCTCCATCTCGGTGCGTGAGACTCGGCCCCGGCCCGCTCTCCGAAGCGGAGAGGGGGTGACTCTTTTCTGGC
>JAYTBD010000542.1:0-9558 GCA_043737155.1 Fimbriiglobus sp.
ACCCCCCCGACTCCGTCGGCAGTCGGAGGGAGCATCGTCAGAGGATGGCGATCGATCGGCCCGCCGAGCTCCTTTTTGACCTCCATGCTGGCCGTGTGGATGGCGAAAGTCGCCGTCGCTAGCACGAACCAAGCGAGCGCACCGAGCGCAATCAACCCCGCTATCCTTCGCAATCCGGGCCGCAAAGTGGTTTGTAGGATCCACGATGAGCCGATGACCGAGGCGGTTATGAGCAGCGGCGTCACAATGACGCGGGATAAATTCGTCCGGAGGTGCGTCGCCTCCGCGATCTCCCGGTCCGTGTAGGCACCGGACACCTTCGCGATCTCATTCGCAAACGGGAGTAAGGCCTGCGAGGTGAAAAACAGCAGGGCCAAGGCGACCCCATTCCAGGGCGGCGCGGGATGACTCCAACGCGGACGGAGCCAAGATCGAAACCACCCCGCGAGAACGCCGGCTCCGACGACCAACGCCGCGGCGAGTCCCGCCACGAGCGCGAACGCGATGCCGAAGCCGCGGTAGTCGAACGGTTGATTCGGATCCACGTCGGCGTCCGGCGGTTGATCGGGCGGGCGAAGCGCCTAGGATACGCTGGCCATTCACTTATGCCAGCGGTCGGGCCGATCCAGCTATGATGCCGAACATTCTCGAACGAATCGTCGCGACCAAGCGGGTGGAAATCGCCGCCGCGAAACTTCGCGTCTCGGAAGCGAAACTCGACCATTTCGTCGTGTCCTTGCCATCTTGCCGAGGCTTCGGCCAAGCGATCCGGGTGGCCGGTGAATTGACTGTGATTGCCGAGGTCAAGAAAGCGTCGCCATCGGCCGGGGTGATCCGCACCGATTTCGCCCCCGTGCAAATCGCGGGCATCTACGAGCGCCACGGCGCGGCCGCGCTCAGCGTGCTCACGGATGAAATCTATTTTCAAGGGCACCTCGACTACCTCCGCGCGGTCCGCGCGGCCGTCGGCATCCCCGTACTGCGGAAAGAATTCATCCTCGACCGCTACCAGTTGCTCGAAGCCCGCGCCGCCGGGGCCGATGCGATTTTGCTGATCGCGGAGATCCTCCCGGGCGACGAGTTGGCGACCCTCTATCGCGATGCGGTCGCAATCGGGTTGGATGTGCTCGTCGAACTCCACGATGCGGATCAACTCGGGCGGGTGCTCGATTGCGGGGCGACCGTCGTCGGCATCAACAACCGCGATCTCCGGACGTTCGTCACGCGGCTGGAGCAGACTCTCGAATTGCGGCCCCGTATCCCCGCGGGCGTGACGGTGGTGAGCGAAAGCGGCATCCGCACACGCGAAGACATGGCGATTCTGAAAGCGGCCGGGGTTCACGCGGTGCTCGTCGGCGAATCGCTGATGCGCTCCCCGGACATCGGCGCGGCGCTCGTCGCGCTGCGCAGGTAAGCGATTCTTGTTAGCCCGACGCGCGAGCGAGGGAGTCGGGTGGAGTCTGCGACACACGACTCCAAGTCCGATTCAACCCGCGGAGCCAGCATCCGGTGCGACACCGCCGTCGGATGTCGAAGACTCCACCCGACTCCCTCGCTAGCGCGTCGGGCTAACAAGAGGCGCGGGCTAACCGACTTCACTTGGGAAATCACCCTGTCGCAGCAACCGCCACCCCGCCCACATCCAAAGCAGCAGTAACAACACCGTGTCGACCGGGTGAAGGTAATCCGAACTCGCGCTGATCATCGGGGTGCGGAAGGTCGCTTTACCCTCGGCCGAAGTCGCCGGGACCGCGAAATAATCGGCGGCCATGGTCGCCTTCGGTTTGAGATTCATCAACCCGTTCTCGTTCCAGAGCAGCAGCGCGATCAGCAGCAGTGGAATCGACCCCGCGTACAACCGCGCCCGTCGTTGGAAGAGGGCCTCGCCGCCGGCGAGCAATTTGAACTGCGCGGTTTGGAACAGCAACCCGGTGTGGGCGAACATCACGAGGATGGCCGCCGATGAGAGCAGCACATCGTAGTACATGTAGCGGTAACAGCAGTGGTAGGCGCCCAAGAAGAGGAACCCGGCGCCGAGGCCGGTCGGTTGTCGGCGGTCGGCGCGGAACCGATAGATGCCGACGGTGGTGAGGAACACGGCGGCGAGCAGGAACTGCCCCCACCGATCCGCGTAGGGGTCGGCCCGCTCCGCCTCCGGCTTTTGAAAATCGAGCAAGATTCGCTTCGGGATACCCGAAAGATCGCGGCTCAGTTCGATCCAATTTTTGTTCGCGTTATAAGTGGCGGTCGCTTCCTTTCCGTTCTCGAGCCAGTGGAACCACGAGTCGACGCCGACGACCGGAAGGGTGGCAACCGCGAGTCCGCAACCCACCGCGCCCATCGCGAGCACGACCCGCCAACGCAGCATCATCAACGGCACCAGCACGAAGACGATTCCCCAGACCGGTTTGAACGCGAGCAAACCCCACACGGCCCCGCCGGCGTACTCGGACTTGCGGACGACGAGCGCCCAGCCGAGGATCAGGATCGCCAGCGAGATCGCGTGATTCTGGCCGAGATCGAGGCCGGGCCGGAAGCCGGGGAAGAGGAAGATCAAGGTGCTGCATACGGGCCAAGCCAAGCGGCCGTGCGATAGCCAACTGGCCGCCCAACCGGCGAGAAAGCCGGCGAAGATGCTGGCCGCTTGCAGGGCGAAGTACGCCGTTTGAGAGTCGGTGAACAAGCCGAGCGGCGCGTAGAACAGCCCGTGGACCGGCGGGTAAAGCGGCCCCCCGATGGCGGGGCGATCGAGGTCGGCGATCAATTCCGCCGACACCGTGTTGCGCGAGATTTCCTGCGTTGCCGCCGCGGCGAACGGATTGCCATCAATACCCCCGGCGAATGCGCAAGCGATACCCTCCGCGGCTTCGCCCCAGCGTTTGGAGTCGTTGCCGTTGCCCATCATCCAGATCATCAAATTCTCGGCGTCCGTCCTGTACTCTTCGTCTTTGTGATCCGCGGCCTTCACCTCGGTCGGTCGTTCCGCGGCGGGGAAGGCGTGGCGGCGAACCAAATCCGTGTCGCGGCTCGCCGGATAACCTTCTCGCAGCGTGTTCCGATGCCGATTGCGATCGTAAAGGTGCTTCCCTTGCCCGGTGACGACCATACGACCCATGAGCCATTGCCCGCCGAAGTCGATCTGAGCGTGCCCGCGATTTCCTTCGCCGCACCACGCGCTCGGCGGTCGGTCGTCGGTGTCGAACTCGTGGGTGCCGTGATCGAAACGCTGCCCCGCGACGACGAGGCAAAGGATCCAGGCGAGGACCAGGAGCAATCGGCGGATCGTGAGGCGCGGCCAATTGGCGAGAAGGGGAGTGTCGAGCAGGGCGGGGTCGAACACGTCAGCCCTCTAAATGCGGTCGCCGACGGGTGGGGCTATCGATTCGTCGAAGCGGTTCGTCGCGGCCCAATGCTCCGCGATCAGCGTGAGGCGTTCGAGTTCGGCTTGCGCCAGCACCCGGTAGCGCTCCAAACCTTCGCTCCTCGTGTTCGGGGGGATCGTGAAGGTTTGGCCCGAAACCATCTTCGCGCGCGTGCACGGCTTGGGAATCGCAAAGCGGTCCCAGCTCCGCAGCCGCCACGGGTTGTTGAAGCCGACGCCCACGGGCGCGATTTGCATCCCGGTGCGGGAGCCGAGGAAAAGCCCCCCGGTTTGGATCGCCCGGCGCGGACCGCGCGGGCCGTCGGGTGTGATCGCCAAATGCCGGCAACCGGAGACATCGCGGATGATCTCGCGCATGGCCTGCACGCCGCCGCGGTTCGTGGAGCCGAAAACGACGCTGAGGCCGAGATTCTGGATAAACGACGCGAGGAGTTGCCCGTCGGCGTGCTTGCTCACCAGCGTCGACATCTGCGGATGGGCGAAGCGCGTGAGGGGCATCAGCAGCGTTTCGTGCCAAACCAAATAGATGTAGCGCGGCGATTCCGGATCGTATGGGGGCGGTACCGACAGGGGCCAGTGACCCGCTTGACGGTGCTCGAAGCGGAGACTGCGGAAGAGACCGCGGATGGCGTGGGTGCCCAGCCAAGCGGCCGCGGCGATCATGCGCGGATTGCGGATCTTCATGCGTCCGGCCACTCGCCGGTGAACACTTCCGTCGCGGGGCCGGTCATGTAGACGCAGTTGTCGATTTGGCTCCACTCCAGTTCGAGATCGCCGCCGGGCAAATGGGCCAGCAACTTGCGACCCGTGCGTCCGGTCAACACACCGGCGACGCAGACGGCGCAGGCGCCGGTCCCGCATGCGAGGGTGATCCCGCTGCCGCGCTCCCAGGTCCGCATGGTCACTTCGTTGGGCGAATGCACCTGTACGAAGTGAACATTGATACGGTGGGGAAATTCCGGTGCGTGTTCTAGGAGCGGGCCGGTTTCGCGAAGAAGAACCTTGGCCGCATCGGCGACGTAAATCACTGCGTGCGGGTTACCCATCGAAACACAGGTGACTTGCCACGGCCAAGGATCGTCACTCCGCAACAGATCGGCATTCACCGGCGGATCGCCGGGCAAGGTCGTCGGGATCTTCGCCGATTCCAAAATCGGCTCCCCCATATTCACGCGGACGCGCTCGGCCTTCCCGGCGACAATTTCCAATTCGACGGTCAGCACCCCGCGGCCGGTTTCGATGGCGAGCTTCGATTTGACCGCGATGCCGTGATCGTGGACGAACTTGGCGACGCAGCGCAGCCCGTTGCCGCACATCTCCGATTCCGAGCCGTCCGCGTTGAACATCCGCATCCGGGCATCGGCGACTTCCGACCGGCAGATCAAAATGAGTCCGTCGGAGCCGATGCCGAAGTGCCGATCGCTGACCGCGACGGCGAGCTTCGCCGGGTCGGCGGGGGTGGGGTTGCGCACGCAATCGAGGTAGACGTAGTCGTTGCCGATCCCGTGCATCTTCGTGAAGCGCATCGCAGTATCCGGGGCAGAAATTGGACAGGATGGACAGGATTGAGAGGGTGTGGGAAGAAACTCGACTCCGATTCGAATCCTGTCCATCCCTTTCATCCTGTCTAAATCTTATCCACCCGCCCACTTCGGCAAGTCATCTTCGAGGCGGTTGACGAATTGGCTGCGGGGCATCACCAGATCGCATCCGGCGGCGCGGGCGGCCTTCAGGGTCTCGACATCGACGTGCGAACCGAAGCCGACGAACCGCGGGCGACCGGTGCCGAGGGCCGCGAAGAGCGCGGCCCAGTTCAAGCTCGCATTGTGCAAATCGACCACGACGCAACCCACCGGCTCCGCGAGCAATTTGCCGACGAGCGAATCTTGCGTCTTCGCCACGGCCGCGTCGATCCCTTTGGCCCGGGCCGTCGCGGTGATCTTGCTTGTGAAAATCAAATCGTCGCAGAAGACGAGGATCGAGTTCGCCATCACTTTCCCTTCCCCTTGGCGTCCGCGATGAGCTGCACGGCGGCTTTCAACCCTTCGTCCGGTTTGCCGTCCTTCATGCCCTTCAACACCGCGTCGCGCACCTTCAATTCGAACTTGTCCGGGAACAACTTGACCGCGTCGGGCGAGATGTCGACGTACAGAAATTTCGGGTCGGAGCAGATGAGGATGGCGAAACCGGTGACGTCGAGCTTGTTCATGCGATAGTGGGTCCACTCGCGGAACAACGCCGTACGTTTGTCCGGGTTCGCGCCTTTCAATTCTTCCTGCTTTTCTTTCGGCCCCGCGGCGTAGGTTTCAATCATCACATCGACTTTGTTCTTGAACAACTCGGCGAGTGCGGCGTCGGCAGCTTTGATCGCGTCCGCGCCGAAGAGCTTGGCGTCATCCTTCACGGTCAGCGCCTTCTCGCGGACTTCCTTCACGATTGGCTTCTCGACTTTCAAATCGCGCACGGCCTTCGATTCCAGCAGTTTCTTGACCTCGGACACATCGACGAACGTACTGATCAGTTGGGCGTTGAGCGCCCCGCCTTCGGTGACGCCGAGGAGTTCGCCCTTGTCGTTGAGCAGCGGCCCGCCGCTGTCGCCGGGATTCGTCGGCGAATCCGTTTCGACGACTTTCGCCTCGAAAGTGAGCACGCGCCGCGGGGCGACCTCGGCTTTCCACTCCTTCTGATAGACCGCACGGACGGTCCCTTTGATGTACCCGAAGAGCGCGCCGGATTTGCCCGCGTTGCCGATGGCATGCGTCGCCGAACCGGGTTCGGGACTGCCCGTGGCCAGCGGCACGGCTTCGATTTTGTCCGGGATCGAATCGAGTTGGATGAGGGCGAGGTCGGCTTTCTTGCTGTAGAGGATCACCTTGCCGGGGATGCTCAACCGCTTGGCGCGATCGCGGTAGTAATCTTTCTCGGAGACCGGTTGGCCATCGCGGAGCACCGCGAAGAAAACCTTGGCGTTCGGGTTCTCTTGGACGACGTGGTAGTTCGTCAGCACCAGCCGGCGCTCTTTGTCGATGAGCGTCCCGCTGCCCGTGGCCAAGCCTTTGTCGCGCGTCGAATGGATCCAGACGACCGACGGCACCGCGCCTTTGTAAACCTTCGCCCCTTCGCCTTGGGCGAACGCGGGGGTCGGGAGCGCCGCGGCGACGATCAACGGGAGCCAGAGGGCGGTTCGCATCGGGGTTCCTCACCGGTCGGACACGGGTTTGTAGTATTGTAAGCACGCCGGTCACCGGCCGAAGGTCAGTTGCTCTTCTTCCGATCCCACAGGGTGCCCCATGGCCGAATCCTTGCGCTGCGTACCATCCGATTCGCTGATCGTCGGTTGGGATTTCAGCACCGGCTCGGTGAAGGCGCTCGCTTTCGGCCTCGATGGCCAGTCGGTCGCGGAGGCACGGCTGCCAACGGATCTGTGGACCGAAGGCGGAGTCGCGGAATTGAGTCTGCTCCAGTTGGAAGGACAGGCGCGCAGCAGTACGCGTTCGCTGGCGGGACAATTGAAGGAACTCGGCCGCTTGAAAGACTGGATCGCCGGGGGAATCTCGGCGACGCACCACTCGGCCGGGCGGATCGACCGCTTCGGCGCCCCGGTCCGCCGGTTGATCTGCTGGAACGATCAGACACTCGGAGAGTTCCACGTGAAGGGTTTGGCCCGACTGGGTGGGCAAGATCGCGCCCGCGCACTGACCGGCGGGCCGTGGGCCGTGCGCTACTCGCTCAGCCACTTGGTGAAGGATGAAACCGCTTTGAGCGAAGCCGATTGGGCACGCACGTACAAACTCGTGCAGCACGGCACCGCTGCGGCTGGATACCTGACGGGGAATTTCGATCGTATCAGCCTTTCCGCGGCCGCATCGACGGGAATGCTCGACTTGCGCACCGGCCGCTGGCAACCGGAGATGCTCGAAGCGCTGAAGGAAGCCGATCACCGCATCCGGGCGTGGCAAGCGTTTCCCAAACTGATCGGGATGGACGAGCCGCTCGGGCCGCTTTCGGAATCGGTCGCGTTCGATGCCGGGCTTCCCGCGGGGGTGCGGCCGTTGGTATTCCCGACCCTCGATGATCAAGCGGCCGGGCTGGTCGGCGGCGGCGCGACCGATCCGGGGCACGTCGCCGTGATCCTCGGTAACTCGGCCGTCGTCAATTCGTCGTCGGGCTTACTGCCGCAATCGGGGACGCTCGACGCGATGAAGTTGAACTGGGGGCCGTACCTCTGGATGCGCTGCTACAGCAACGGGGCGCAGTTTCTGGATCGCATCGTCGGGGCCAAGCCCGACTGGCCCGCGCTCGAAGCGGCGGCGCGGAAAGTGGAACCTTGCTGCGGCGGAGTCGGCGTGCTCCCGTTCGTGTTGTCGGAACCGACCCTCGGCGTGAACACAGCGCGGTTCGAGTGGTACCCGAATGAGCCGACCGACTCCGGGGTGCGATTGCGAGCCTCGTTCGAAGCCATCGCCTATCTCATCGCCCTCGGTGTGCGCGAGCACGAAGCGGCGGGGCAAACGGTGACACGAATCACCGTGTCCGGAGGCATCGCGAAGTCCGATTTGATGCTCGAAATTTTGGCGAGCGTGTTGAACCGCCCGCTGGACCGCTTGGTGTCGAGCGAAGGCCCCGCTCTCGGAGCCGCCGTGGTCGCTCTGGCGGGCTTGGAGCAATACCACCGCAAGCTGCAGGGGATTTCCGAGCCGTACACGATTGCCGATGCGGTCGGGCAATTGGTGAAGTTCCGCGACGCGGTTCGACCGCGCGGGGAATGGGTCGAAGCGTATCGGAAGGGATTGGAGGAGTTCGCAGAGCGGATCAAATAAAAACCGGTTCACCACAGAGGCACAGAGGACACAGAGAAGAAAGGCCATGAGTATCGGTTATTGCTCGAATCTATCCACTGCTTCTCTTCTCTGTGTCCTCCGTGCCTCTGTGGTGAAAATTGTCTTTCTCACGTCCCGCCTCCGTCGTCGTCGCTGTTTTCCATGCGCAGCGGCTGCCAGACGTGGGGTCGCGCCAGCGGTTCGATGTGCAGTTTCATTTCGCCGCCCTGAAAAACGCGCACCGTCCCCGACGATTGGCTGATGCAGAACGCGATGGCCTTCGTGTGTTTGCTGATCCCGGCCGCGGCGAGGTGCCGGCTGCCGAGGCCTTTGCTGAGTCCGATCCCGTCGGTCTTGACGTCGAGGTAGACGCACGCCGCCTCGGCGATGCCGTCGCGGCCGATGAGGATCGCCCCGTCGAGTTTGGCGATCTCCTTGATCTGCTCGCGGACGCGCTTGTCGCGCGTGTCGCGCTCATCGCGGGTGTAACCGCGGAACGGGTTGAAGTTGAGGAAGCGCGATACCTGCTGCACTTTGCGAGTGTCGCCGACGACGAGGATCGTGCCGATCGGTTGGCCCTCGCGGCCCTCGCGGCCGATCTCCTTCGCCAAATCGACTACCGCCCGCAGCACGTCGAGTTCGACCGACTTGCCGAGGGTCCGCAAGTCTTGGTTGGTCATCGGCTCGAGGTGTTCGCCGATATGGATGACGCTGAGGCTGTCGACCGGTTCGGGGGCGTCGTCGAACGTTGAAATGCCGTTGTAAAGCACGACGACGTGGGCTCCGGATTGGAGCAGATCGTTCGTCACGGCGTGGAGCAGCGCATTGCTCATTCGCTCGTGGGTCGCTTGCAATTCGGAGTCGAGTTCGATGACGTGCCAAAGGTCGTTGTCGCGCAATTGTCGGGTGAGCGAAGGGTTCTCCGCGGCGACGAACAACCGGCAGCCGACGAGGTGGCGTTCGACTTCGTCCCAATCGAGCGACGTCTCCGTGACGATGAGCACGCCGTCGGCGGGCAACCCTTTCACGAGGTCGCGCGCGGCTTGCAACAGGGCGACGGTTTGCTGTGGTAAACTCATGCGCGTGCGGGCCCGTCGAAGACTTGGAATGGTGACAGCCTAGCAGCGATCCGCGCGGGGGCCAATCGCCGATGGGAGGTTTCTCCACATTTTCTAGCTCGGCGCAGCGGGGGTTGGTTGGCCCGACGCGCGAGCGAGGGTCACCCTCTTCAGCCCGAACGGGCTGGGAGATCTCAGCCCAGGGCAACGCCCTGGGTCGGCGCGGAGGAATCCCGACCCCGAAGGGGTCGGAGAGGCTGTCAGTGACAACCTCCGTGGCGCAACCGGTCACTCTTCC
>JAYTBD010000543.1:0-9551 GCA_043737155.1 Fimbriiglobus sp.
TGTTTTCTACCGTTCGAAGCGTGTCTTTACCTTCAGCCAGCCCCGACGATACGTCGGCAATTTTCTTGTCTGCGTATCCGCGGAGTACGGCGCTGATTAACTCGATATTGTCGAGCTTTTGTTCTTTTTCGGGACGCGTGTCATTCCTAGGCCCAGCTTCGGCAAAGAAATCCCAGTATGTGAACCGGCAGAATCGACCGTAGAGTTCGGCGGCTTGCAAGCGGGCCTTCTTATTGAGTTTCCCATCTTGAAAAACAAACTTAAGATTGAATTGTAGCGGTTGGCTGAGCCCGGCGGCGACATCGAGCATTGTGGCGAGGTCGTCCGCGTTTCCAAATTGCATGGGCGTATATTCCCCCTCCGACAATGCGAGTGCGTTCCGCAGCGCCACCCGCGCTGCGTGGCGCATGTGGTTATCGTCGCCGGCGATTGTCGGCATAAATTCCAACAGCGGTTTCACGAAATCCGCGTGCGGATGCGCGGTCATCGCATCGACCGCGGCGCGGGCGACCCGGGGCTTGCCCGCGAGCGCGGCCATCGCCGCTTTGCGCTGATCGTCGGTCAACTTCGTTTCGGCCGCGAGAGCCCGCATCGCCTTCACTTCTTCGAGTTGCTCCGGCTCGAACGGCTTCTCCGTGCGCTTGTCCCCGGTCCACACGATGCGCCAGATGCGACCGTGGTCCTTATCCCGATCGGGGTGCTTCAAATCGACTTCGTAGTGCCCGACGATCTTGTTGTAAAAGTCGGCGACGTAGAGCGCCCCGTCCGGGCCGTACTTCAAATCGACGGGGCGGAACCAGCCGTCGTCGGTGCTCAGGAAGTCGGGCATCTCCTTGCCCACGGGCGAGCTGCCCTTCCACTCGATGCGGTCGCAGTTGATGCGGTTCGTGACGACGTTGCCGAGGAACATCACGCCGTCCCATTCCTTGGGGAACATCGGCCCCGCACCCCACGCTAGCCCGCACAGGCCGGTGCTGCCGTGCTGGTGGTTGACGACGTGGGGCCCGTAGCCGAGGCCGTCGTGCGGTTTGCCGAAGCTGTCGTAGTGCGCGCCGCGGATGAGCTGCGTGATCGGCTTGCTGTGGCAGCAGGCCGTGTACAAGTTTTCCCACGGATCGACGCAGATGCCGAAGGGGTTGACCTGCCCGCGCGTGAAGACTTCGATCCGGCTACCGTCGGCCTTGAAGCGGAAGGTGTGCCCACTGTGCATGACGACCTCATGGCCGTCCTTGCCTTTCACCTTGCTCTCGTTGGCGAAGCCGTGCGTGGCGTAGATCCAGCCGTCGGGCATGGATGTGAACGAGTTGGTCATGCCGTGGGTGTCTTTGAATCCGAAGCCGGTGAACAGCACTTCGCGTTTGTCGGCCTTGCCGTCGTCGTCGGTATCGGTGAGCTTCAGGATGCTGCCGCACTCGGACACGATGACCGACTTTCCATCGGGCAACGGCAGCACGCCGATGGGGATGTTCAACTTGTCGTCGAAGATCTTCACCGTCTTCGCTTTGCCCTTCTCATCGAAGTCGGACAGTACGAAGAGCTTGTCGGTGCCTTTGCCACCCGCCGCCGCCCACGGGTAGTGGTGTGAGGTCGTCACCCAGAGCCGGCCTTTGGCATCGAACGCCATTTGCATCGGCTTCTGGATGTCCGGCTCCGCCGCGACGAGCTGCATTTCGAAGCCCTTGGGCAGCTTGAATTTCTTCTGCGCTTCGGAAGGGGACAGCGCATCCGTGTTGGCGACGAGGTCTTGGGCGAGCGCCGGTGCGAGGAAGAAAGTGGAGAATGCGAGGGAGAGCAGCAATCGCATGGTGGGAGACTCGGGTGGGGAGGGTTGGGATAGTTTAGAAACGAATGGAAATAAATGGTACGGGGGCTGGAGCGGTCGGGTCTTGATCCCGGAGGGATCGCAGAAATCAGCCGGTGGTCGAAGACCACCGGGTTAGCAATGATCATCCCTCGACCCCGGAGGGGTCGCAGCGGACTGGGTGATAGACTCAATCTAAATACTTGTCCTCGTATTCGACTCCAGCTTTCTGCAACAGCTCCACCAACTCTTCCCGAAAACTCCTTGCCCGGTGATGCTCGCGTTGGTGGTCGATGTAGGACTTCACCCCGATTCGCGCCGACGGACTCACGGTGAACGCGGCGTATCCTTCCTGCCAAGTGAAGTCCCGCATCCCGATCTCAGCATGAACCCATCCGGTTCCAGACTTTTTCAATTCCCGTACAAAATCGGCGAGAGCGTGCGTCGCTTTCAATCCGAAGGAAGTGGACATGGTCGTTCCATCCGTTGATAGCTTCGGGAATACCGCCCAAGCCGCGAACAATTCCCCCGAGGTACTCGTGGATGCGTGAACTCCACGAGTCGAGCAAGAGGGGCTGCCGGTGTTTGGTGCTGAAGACAATGTGGTAGTGCAGGCTGAGGTAGGTCGAGGCCATCGTTCCGTTCTCTCGCTGCGACCCCTCCGGGGTCGGGGATAATGTGACCGGCTAACCGGTGGTCTTCGACCACCGGCTAATTTCTGCGATCCCTCCGGGATCAATACATTCACTTCAATTTCGCGCAGATCAATTCCTTCTCGTTCCGCACATACAGCTTCCCGTCGCTCAGCGCCGGCGCCGCGCGGACGACTCCCGTCAGTAGTTTCGCCCGGCCCCGTTCGGCGTACTTCTTCTCGGACGCATCGAACCTGATCGCTTCGCCGTCTTCGGTCACCGCGAGCAAACCGCCGTCGACGGCGGTCAAGCTGGCCAGACCGAACTTCTCCTGCGACCATTTCACTTCGCCGGTCTTCCACACGACGCACCGCAATCTGGCGGACCCGCCCTCCTGCCGACCGTCGATGCCGTAAAGGAACTCGCCGACGCGGATGGGCGTGTTGTAATGAGCCGAGATGGCCTTGTCGGACGCCCAGAGTTCTTCGATCTCGGCGCCCTTCGGCTTCAGTAGGATCGCCCCGGTGCTGTACGACGTGGTCACAAGAATCTCTTCGCCGCGGATCAGCGGTGTCGCCGCGTTGACGGAGGCGTCGATGCGCGCCCGCCACGGGTGACCGCACGCAACCTTGCCCTCTTTGGCGTTCACGACCAGCAATCCGGCACGTGTGAAGAAGACCGCATGCGGCTTGCCGTTCAACTCCATCGTTGTGCCGGTGCTGTAACTCGGGCCGTCGTCGGAGACCTTCCACAATTCCTTGCCCGTCCCCGCGTCGAAGGCAACGATGCCGGCGCCCTTGGCCCCAACGTTCACGAGCAGCTTGCCATCGATCAACACCGGCCCGGCCGCGACGCCGAAGTAGCCTTTCTTCGGCTTGTACTCCGCCATCAAATTCTTACCCCAAAGCTTCTTGCCCGCTTTGATGTCCACGGCGTGCAGATCGCCATCGGCCCCGTAAATGTAGGCCGCGCCCTTCGCGATCAACGGCACGCAGCGCGGCCCGTTGTCGAATTGAAAATCGTCGCGGTACTTCGTGCGGTAGGCGAACTTCCAGACTTCCTTGCCGGTGGCCGGGTCCAACGCCGCTAGGATTTCGTCGTTCTCGATGCGGTGGAACAGGAAGACCTTGCCCTCCGCGACGGCGACCCCGGCAAAGCCGGTACCGACGGGGATCTTCCACGCGGCGGGCGGGCCATCCTTGGGCCAATCCCACTTCAATTGGGTTTCGGCGCTGTGGCCATCGCGCGTCGGCCCGAGGTAGCCGGGCCAATCCGCGGCCATGAGGAAGGGGAGCAAAATGAAGAGACGTTTCAAGTCACCGACCTCTGGCTTGACTGCGCTACGGTGTCTCTAATTATACTGATGGCCGATCGCAGCCCGCCGAGAACTATTTTTCGCGAAGGACAGTTTTCAGCGGTCAGCGATCGGCGATCAGCCGGAGAACTCCCCTTGTCCGCGTCGGCGCTGAACCCTAGGATTGAAGCACCTCGGGGCGGTAGCTCAGTTGGTAGAGCGCTGCATTCGCATTGCAGAGGCCAGGGGTTCAACTCCCCTTCGCTCCACGTTCGGACGCGTCGTCGGCCGGGAACCTTCCCGGCCGACGGACGTTTTCGGGTTCGGTATAATTCCATCGCCATGAAGATTCTGAACTACCCCCACCCGGCGCTGCGCACCAAGTGCAAGCCGCTCACCGGCCTCGACGAAGGCGTGCGGACCGCCGCGCAGGAAATGCTCGCGCTGATGTACCGCCACGAGGGGCTCGGACTCGCCGCGCCACAAGTCGGCCTCGACTTCCAGATGATCGTCATCAACTTCGACGGCGACGCCAACACGAAGGAAGCGGAGTTGGTCGCGATCAATCCGGTCGTGATCGAAAGCAAAGGCGTGCTGAAGGACCGCGAAGGCTGCCTCAGTTTCCCCGGCCTCTATCAGGATATCCGCCGGGCGAAGACGGTGAAGGTGCAGTACTACTCGCTCGACGGCAAATTGAATGAGATGGTTTGCTCCGATCTCGCATCCCGTATCTGGCAGCACGAGATCGACCATTTGCAGGGCGGGTTGTTCATCGACAAGATGGGCCCGCTCGCCCGGATGAGCAGCCGGCGGACGCTCGAGGGATTCATCGACGACTTCGCCGAAGATGTGAAGAAGGGGAATCTGCCGGCGGGGATGGAACCGAAAATGTGAAGCGGGTATCGGGTTCCGGGGATCGGGTATCGCAGATCAACGCATCCGAGTTTCGCCCCTTCTAGAATTCGATTTCTGCCATACCCGATCCCCGGAACCCCATACTCCACTATGCGAATTGTCATGATGGGCACCGGCACCTTCGCCGAACCGACGTTCCAAGCGCTCATCGCGGCGGGGGAACGGGTCGTCGGGTTGGTCACGCAACCCGAGCGCGATGGTGGGAATAAACGCGGCAGCACCCGCCAAACGGGACTCGGCATGGCGAGCATCGCGGCGGCCGCCGGTATCCCCGTCATTCAACCCGAGAGCATCAACACGCCCGAGGGAGTGGAAGCGTTGAAGGCGTTCGATCCCGATCTGCTCGTGGTCGCGGCGTATGGGCAAATCCTCAAACCCGAGGTCATCGCGGCGCCGAAGCTCGGGGCGATCAACGTCCACGCGTCGCTGTTGCCCAAGTACCGCGGGGCCGCGCCCATCGCCCACGCCATCCGTGCCGGGGAGACCGTGACCGGCGTCACGATCATCCGCATTTCGTTGGGGTTGGACGCGGGCGAGATGTTGAAGCTGGAAGAGTTGGCGATTCACCCCGATGAAACGACCGGTGAACTGGAAGTGCGACTCGCCCCTCTCGGTGCCCGGCTTTGCATGGATGTTGTTCGGCAGATGAAGCTTGGCCCGGTCGCCGGTGTCCCGCAGGATCCGGCACTCGTCACCAAAGCGCCGAAGTTCAAGAAGGAACATGGCCTGATCGACTGGTCGAAATCGGCGGTCGAGATCGTCAATCACATCCGCGCCATGCAGCCGTGGCCGACGGCGTACAGCTTCTTCCTGCGGCCGGGCCACGAACCGATGCGCGTCATCGTGAACCGGGCGACGGCATTGCCGGGGGACGCGGGCGAACAGGGTACCGTGCTCGACGGACTCAAGATCCAAACCGGTGAAGGAGTCCTTTCGATCGAGGAGATCCAACCCGCCGGGAAGAAGAAGATGAGCGCGGCCGAGTTCCTCCGCGGCTACCCGGTGATGATCGGATATCGTGTAGAAGGCGAATTGAGCTGATCGCTGACGGCTGATGGCCGTCCGCATTGGAAACATCGGCACCGAAGAGCGGATAGCGATCAGCATTCAGCGATCAGTGGCTCCGCTGCCCCTTCTTCGTTGCTCCTTTCGCCCCGCCCGTCTAAACTGTCCTCCCCGGCGATTCCGCTCGAACCGCCCCTTCCCGTTTCGCAGGAGCCTCTCTCATGGCCAAGCAGTTGCACCGCCGGCACGCCCTCCAACTGGGGGCGGCCGCCGGTCTCGGGTACTTCTTCACCGGCCCGTCCTTCTCCGTCGTCCGCGCCGCCGACTCCAACTCGAAGCTCCGCTTCGCCGGCATCGGCGTCGGCGGGAAGGGCCGCAGCGATATCGAACAGGCCGGGCAATTCGGCGATGTCGTCGCCCTCGTCGACGTGGACGAATCCGATAAGCACCTCGGCGGCGCCGCCAAGAAGTGGCCCAAGGCGAAAACCTACTTCGACATGCGCAAGCTCTTCGACGACACCGACGCGATGAAAAACATCGACGCCGTCGTGATCAGCACGGCCGACCACATGCACGCCACGGCCGCGGTACCGTGCATGCGCGCCGGCAAGCACGTCTATGTCCAAAAGCCGCTGACGCGCACCGTGTTCGAAGCGCGCACGATGATGGAAACGGCGAAGAAGTTCAAAGTCTGCACCCAGATGGGCAACCAAGGCACCGCCTCCGACGGCCTCCGCCGCGCGGTCGAGTTGATCCAGTCCGGCGTCATCGGGCAGATCAAGGAAGCCCACGTCTGGACGAACCGACCAATTTGGCCGCAGGCCCCCGGCGTGACCAAGCGCCTGATCGCGTCGGACGTGCCCGCGACCGTGCACTGGGACGAGTTCCTCGGTGGGGCGCCGGACCGGGTCTACGCCAAGGGGTACACCCCGTTCGCTTGGCGCGGGTGGTGGGACTTCGGCACCGGGGCCATCGGCGACATGGCCTGCCACACCGCCAACATGGCCTTTATGGCGCTCAAGCTGCAGCACCCGACCAAGGTGAGCGCCGAAGCCGGGGACGTGAATGAAGAGACGTGCCCGAGTTGGGCCCACGTGACCATGAACTTCCCCAAGCGCGACAAAATGGACGAGGTGATTTTGCACTGGTACGAAGGCAAGCGCGACGGCAAGAAGGTTCTCCCGCCGACGGAGCTGATCGAGAAAGTGCTGAAGACCACCAAGCAGAAGCTCGTGGATAGCGGTTCGATCCTCGTCGGCGACAAGGGCATCCTCTACAGCCCGGACGACTATGGCTCGAAGATCTTCATCACCCCGGGCGACCTCGTCGAAGGGAAGAACCTCACGAAGCCCGAATCGCTGCCGTCCAACAACGGCGGTGACGGCGGCCAGAAGAAGGAATGGGTGGACGCGATCAAAGCCAACAAGCCGGCGTTGGCCCTGTCCAACTTCGACTATTCGGCGCTGCTCACGGAAGCGTTCCTCCTCGGCAACGTCGCCATCCGCAGCGGCAAGGCCTTCGAATGGGACGGCCCCAAGTTCAAGGTCACGGGCAACGACAAGGCCATGCAGTACATCAAAACCGAGTACCGCAAGGGTTGGGATCTGATCGGTGAGAAGGCGTAACGCGAGCCCGATTCCACGGCCGCTCCGGCGGCCGTGGTCTGTCCAGCGCGACACCCCCCACCCCCCGCTGGACAGACCAAGCCTCTCTATGACTTACGGCGAGTGCCCGATGCGCTCCGGCGCGGACATACCGCATGAAATCGCACACGGACTACCTGACTTTCAACATTCCATCGAAAATGGCGTTCGTGAACATCACGGCGCGCGTCGAGGCGGCGATCCGCGCCAGCGGCGTCCGCGAGGGCATCGTCCTCGTCAACAGCATGCACATTACCTCCAGCGTGTTCGTCAACGATGACGAACGCGGGTTGCACCACGACTTCGGCGAATGGCTCGAAGCGCTCTCGCCGTTCAATCCCGATCCGAACGTCTACCACCACAATCGCACCGGCGAGGACAATGCCGACGCCCACTTGAAGCGGCAGATTATGGGCCGGGAGGTGGTCGCGGCGATTACGGCCGGGAAGCTCGACTTCGGGCCGTGGGAACAAATCTTCTACGGAGAGTTCGACGGTCACCGGCCCAAGCGGGTGTTGGTGAAGATCATCGGGGAGTGACTCTGCCGATTATTCCGGCCGGTCGGTTTATAAAGCCGGTGACGAAGGCGGGATTTCTCGATCTGGGCACGCGGTTGTCCGAATAGGATCGGGTGAGATTACCCGTTCTCTCCGGATGGCCAGCATGTCCCTGCTGAGGTTCGATCCATAGCAACTCGACTTCCTCGACTCAATCCGCCTCTCGATCGCGCTTGCGGAAGTCACGCACCGGGTCGTCGAGATGCCCGGAATCGCTCCGGGACAATATTCGGAAAAGCGACCCGTTCGCCCGGCGAAGTCGACCATCGAGCCGCTTCCCTTCCGACGGGCGGCGTAAGCATGGGGATTTGGACGGTGTATATTCTGGTGTGCGCCGACGGTTCGCTTTACACGGGTATCACGGTCGATCTGATCCGGCGGTGCAAGCAGCACAATTCCGGCACGGGTTCCCGCTATACGCGGAGCCGATTGCCAACGTCGTTGGCTTATTCCGAATCGCAAGAAACCAAAAGCGGCGCTTTGAAGCGCGAAGCGGCGGTCAAACGACTGAAACGGGGGCAGAAGCTCGCGTTGATAGTCGGGTTATTACAGGTTCGTACGCCATGCGAAATGTGAGGTATCTAAGTCTTAACACTTTGTACGCTTGCTGGCATGGAAGCTGCCAAATCTGACTACGCATGTCAGATCCTTCTCGGGGATAACTACCATGATGACCACCGCCTGCCTGCAGGAGTGGGATAGCGCCGATATGCTGGCACTGTATTTCGACGAGGAACCGAAGATTTGGAACGAGCGCGTGCTCGGCGACTTGACGGAAGTCGCCACGTTGCTCGACTGCTTGGAAGCGTGGGAAGTGGCCGAACGCAAACTCTACACCCAATCGGACGGGACGTTTGTGGTGAAGTGGCGCGACTGAGGTGGGTCGAAATCCGAGCGGGGGTGGGAATCGATTCCCACTCCCCGCTTCATTTTAGCCTTGATTGTGCGAATATCTTTGCTCGACCCCTTCGACGACGCGGTTGGTCGAACGCCGGATCATCCCGAGCACCGTCCACCCGCTGACCATCCCGAGCACGTACGCAATCCCCGCGATCATCGCCAAGCTGGATGTCTCTTGCCACTCGGCGAAGCGGATCGTGGTCGGGTCTTGGTTGTAGTAAGCGAACAGGGCGACGGCGGCGGAGAAGACCACCAAAAAGAGCAGACAAAAGACTCGCATGCCATATCCCTCAAAAAGTTCGAAAGTGTAACGGTCGCGGAATGTGCAATGGCCGTGCCAACTCTCGGGCAAGATGGCACTCTATTTGCTCGATACAGTATGCTCGGTGCCGTACTCTCAAAGAGGTCCACAATGCAAACCGCACGTCAATTGGCCGATCTCGTCCAAGCCGCCCGCCGGGAAGCGTGGGACAAGAACGACCCCACCTCCGCCATCGTAGCGACCGAGAAACTCGGTGCGACCGACCTGCACATGGTCCACCAAGTGGTGGCCGACGCGGGTTATAGCGGGGACGAATTGGATTCCATGAGCGAACACGTCAGCCAACTCCTGGTCGGGAAGGTCCAAGCGCTCGACGACAGCATGCCGACGACCGGCGGCGATTGAGTCAGCTCATCGACGTGTTCGGCTGCGGCGTGGTCCCCCCTTCGTGCCCTTCCGCCGCGGCCGCTTGCAATTTGATCTTCACTTCGCGGTAATCGCCGACCACCACACGCCGCGTTCCGTCCGGCAGCGAGATGATG
>JAYTBD010000544.1:0-1509 GCA_043737155.1 Fimbriiglobus sp.
CCCAGCCCTGACGATGGACCGGGGAACGACTCATGCGTCTTGCCGATTTCATTTTGGCACACCTCGAACCGATTCTTGCGGATTGGGAAGTCTTCGCGCGCAGCATTTGGCCCGACGGGGCAGGGGCGAAGGGCCCGGTCGCTCTCCGCGACGACGCCGAGAACATGCTCCGGGCAGCGGTGACGGATATGAAGTCCGATCAAACCTCCGCGGAGCAGTCCGACAAGTCGAAAGGTAAGGGTGACAACTCGGCGCACCAGTCGAACGTGGATCGGGTGTCGTCGATGCACGGATCCGCCAGGCACGACTCCGGGTTCGACCTGCCCACGGTCATCGCGGAGTACCGGGCACTGCGGGGTAGCGTCATTCGGCTTTGGGGCGAAAGCCATCCGCCTCCCGAACTGAGCGACCTCGCGGACCTCATCCGCTTCAACGAATCGATAGACCAATCGCTCACCCATGCCGTCCTTGCGTTCTCGGAGCTCGTCGAGCGGGAACGCAAGGACGCGCTCGACAACCAGTCGCGGCACGACCAGTCGATGCGCGAGGTGAACGAAGCGCTGTTGATCTCCTCGATCCGCCAGCAGGAGTTGGCCGAGCAGGCCGATAAGGCGGAATCGCTGGTGCGCAAGAGCGAAGGACGCTATCGCTCCTTGTTCGATTCCTCGCCCATGGCCGTGTTCGTTTGCGACAAGAACGCGGTCATTCTAAATTTCAACGTCCGGGCCGCGCAATTCTGGGGGCGGGAACCGAAGTGCGGCGTCGAGACCCACTGCGGTTCGACGAAGCTGTGGCTGCCGGATGGCAGGCTCTTGCCGCATATGCAGAGTCCGGTGGTAGACGTTCTGCGCACCGGCATCCCCAAGGACAACGTCGAGGTCTTCATCGAGCGGCCCGACGGTTCGCGCCTGCCGGTGCTGGTGAACTTCGCCCCCCTCAAGAACGATGGCGGAGAAGTGACCGGCGCGATCACCTCGTTCGTCGACATCACCGAGCGCAAGCGGGCCGAAAAGCAGTTGCAAGAACAGGCGGTCGTCCTCGCCGAGTCCGACCGCCGCAAGACCGAGTTCCTGGCGATGCTCGCCCACGAACTCCGCAACCCCCTCGCGCCGATCCGAAACGCCGCGCAAGTCCTGCGACTTTCGGGGGACAGCGGGGAGGCCGTCCGGTCGGCGTCGGCGATGATAGAGCGGCAGGTCGGCCAGATGGTCCGGCTGGTGGACGACTTGCTCGACGTGAGCCGCATCAGCCGGGGCAAGATCGAACTCCGCCGGGGGCAGATCGAACTGGCATCATCCGTCCATCACGCCGTCGAAGCGGCCCGTTCCATGCACGAGGGCATGGGCCACGAGCTGACCGTCACGCTGCCGCCGAAGCCCATCTACCTGAACGCCGACCCGACCCGGCTGATCCAGGTGGTGGGCAACCTTCTCAACAACGCCTGCAAGTTCACTGACAAGGGCGGGCGCATTTCGCTCGTGGTCGAGCAAGAAAGCGGGCAGGCGGTCA
>JAYTBD010000545.1:0-3963 GCA_043737155.1 Fimbriiglobus sp.
CACCGCGACGCTCGGGATGGCCGCGCACCAGGATACGCCGACGTGCCGGTGGGGCCGCAGCCCGCACGCGCCGTACACCGTTCACAAGCGCGGCTACGAGCTCGCGGCGCAATTGCCCGGCATTCAAGCGATTCACTTGGCCGAATCGTCCGCGGAGATGAAATTGGTGCGGATGCGGATCGGGCCATTCCGCCCGTTCCTCCAAGAGATGGGCGTTTGGGAACCGGATGGGTTGATCGACCGGCCAGAGGAGTGGCTGCGGACGCACCCGGATCTCCGCAGCCTCGTGGTCCACGGCAACTACTTGGACGGTGACACACCGCTGTCGGCGAACCAATCGCTGGTCGTCTGCCCGCGGACGCACTCCGCCTTCGGCCATCCGCCGCACCCGTTCCGGGAGTTCTTGGCGCGCGGGGTCAACGTCTGCGTCGGCACCGACAGCCTCGCCAGCAACCCGGACCTCGATGTGCTCGCGGAATTGGGCGAGTTGCACCGTCGCTATCCGGAAGTGCCGACCGCGACTCTGTTGAGAATGGGCACCATCAACGGCGCCGAGGCGCTCGGCTTCGGCGATGTCTGCGGCACGTTGGAACCGGGGAAGAGCGCGGACTTCGTCGTGCTGACGGGTGCCGCGCCCGACGCCCCGTTCTCGGCGACCGAGCGCCGGACGATGTTCCGCGGCGCATGGCGGTGAGTTCCGGGGGTTGGGATCGAACCAACCTATCCGCGGTCAGAGCGCGGCGTGCTCACCAGAGCACGACCCCGGAATGGGTACAGGAAGGAGTCGCGCGGCCCGGACGGGGTTCGCGCCCTTGACAGGTTCGATATTTGCGAACATAATCGGCGCGGGGTGAGGTATATCATGTGGGTGATTTCGCAGTCGCGCTTGCGGGAATTTTGGAAGGCGAACCCGCGCGCCGAACAACCTCCCCGGTTGTGGTTCGCCATAGTATCCGCGGCCGAATGGAAACACTTTGCAGACTTGCGCGGGATGTTTCCCAGTGCGGATCTGATCGGGAATTATGTCGTCTTCAACATCGCAGGAAATCGATTCCGGATGATCGCCCGTGTATTCTTCGGAAACCACAAAGTGTATGTCCTTAGAATCTTGACGCATGTCGCGTATGATCGAGATAAGTGGATCGTCGATTGTCACTGCGACCAACCCCAACCGAAACGCACCCGCACCGGATCGGCAGGCCGACCATGAAGCTGGAAAGCAAACCGGCTATCCGCCTCGGACAAGACGAATATCTCCGACTCGTCCGGCGGCATCCGCTGATCAGTATCCGGACGGAATCGCAACGGCGCACCGCTCAGAAACTGATCGACGAATTGCTCCCGACTGACTTGGACGCAGGTGCGGACAAATACCTCGACGCCCTCTCCGACTTGCTGATGATCTACGAGAAGCAGCATCACCCCGTGCCCCCCTTGGCACCGGATCGATTGTTGGTCAATCTCCTGGAGGATCGCGGGATGACGCAAGCCGATCTGGTCCGCACCACCGGCCTCGCAAAAGCCACCGTCAGTGATCTGGCGAGCGGCAAACGGGCCTTCACCGTCCCGCAAATGCACACCGTCGCCAAAGTCTTCGGCATCCCGGCGCAGCTATTTTTCCCGTCCGCTTGAAATGATCACCCCTGCCCCCCTCTACCCCCTGCGGCTCGAACCGATTTTCAAATCGATGCTCTGGGGCGGGACGCGCTTGCCGGAGTTCGTCCGCCGGCCGGCGCCGACGACCGACCCCATCGGCGAAGCGTGGATGTTATCCGACGTCGAGGGGAATCACTCGATCATCGCCGACGGCGCGCTCGCCGGTCGCAGCCTGCGCGACGTGATCGCCGAGTACCCCGGAGAAATTTTCGGGGCGAACATCCCCCCCGACGGGCGCTTCCCGCTGCTGTTCAAATTCCTCGACGCCAAGCGGGAACTGTCGGTGCAGGTCCACCCGAACGACGAGCAAGCCCTGCGATTGAAGGGGCCGGGGCACCGCGGCAAAACTGAGGCGTGGGTGATCCTCGACGCCGATGCCGGGACGAGTCGGCTTTACACGGGTGTCAAAGACGGTACGACCGCCGAGGATTTTCGCGCCGCTATGAACGCCGATACGCTGCATGCCTTCATCCCGAAAGCGGGCGATTGCGTCTTCCTGAACGCCGGCACCGTCCACGCCATCGGCTCCGATATTCTGCTCTTCGAAGTCCAACAGACCAGCGACATCACCTACCGACTCTACGATTGGGATCGCATCGATTCGAAAACGGGGAAGCCGCGGGAACTCCATATCGAAGACGGTTTGGCCTGCTCCGATTTCGCCGCCGGTCCGTGCCGACCCGTGGTGGCGCGACCCGATGGCGACCGCCACGAACTTGTCGATTGCCCCTACTTCACCCTCCACCATTGGCACGGTGACAAGCCGGTGACAGTGGGCCGCGCCGGCGCGTGCCGGGTCGTCGTGGCGATCCAAGGTTCGGGCACCTTGGCCGGGGAACCGTTCCAAATCGGCGACTTGGTACTGTTGCCTGCGAGTCTCGGACCGGTGCCGGTCGTCCCGGACGGATCGCTGCGGTTTCTCGAAATCGCTCTCGGCGGGGCGGCGTGATGCTCATCGACCTCAACGCCGATCTCGGGGAAGGGGCGGGGCACGACGGCGAGTTGATGCGCCACCTCACCTCGGCGAACATCTGCTGCGGCGCCCACGCCGGCGGGCCGGAAGAAATGCGGGCGACCGTCGAACTTGCCCGGCGCCACGGCGTTATCATCGGCGCCCACCCCGGTTACGAGGATCGGGCCAACTTCGGCCGTGTCGAACAATCTTTGGCCTCGCACGAAGTGAAGAGCCTTTGCTTTCGACAGATCGCGGCGCTCGTCATGGCCGGGGCCGAGGTGAAGTACCTGAAGCCGCACGGCGCGCTGTACCACTCGGCCATGCACGACGTGGGCACGGCGCGGGGCGTAGCCCAAGCTGCGCAGGCTTTCTCGCTGCCGTGCGTGGGGTTGCCGGGATCCGAGTTGGAAAAAGCGTGCGATGAATTCGTAGCGGAAGGTTTCGCGGATCGCCGTTACGGTTCGGACGGCGCGTTGGTGCCGCGGGGGGAACCCGATGCGATGATCGAAGACGTTCGCGAAGCTTTGGAACAAGTCGAATGGTTGATCGGCGAGCGCGGCGTCCGCACGATCTGCGTCCACGGGGACAACCCGGCGGCGATCGAGTTCGCCCGGGCAATTCGCGAGTCGTTGCTGGCCCGGGGCCACCTGCTAGGCGCGTTCGCGTGAGACTCTATTGGCTCAACCCTTCCGGCTTGGCGAAGAGCCGCTCGGTCACCTTCTTGGTCTTCGCCGACTCGAGCATCGTCAACTGCGGCTTGACATCGAAGACCGTCGTGACGACGGCCGCTTTCCCCGGCATCTTCGGGTCGGGGACCAGATAGAGTTCCCCCGTCTCGCTCAACACGGTCTTCTCCTGTCCCGGCTTCAGATAGACGTAGGGCACTTTCTCGGCGAAATCGAGCAGAACCATGCCGTGGACGGGTTCGAAACCGAGCGCGACTTCTTGGTCGTACTTGAACCAAGTGAGCGTTCTCGGTTCGCCGACCGCCGCGGGGAGCGGCATCCGCAGAACGGCCGCGCCGGCTTTGTCGACGATCAGCAGTTCTCGGGCGGGGTTGTCCTCGGGCGTATGGACGATCGCCGTGTGACCGAGCTTCTCTTGCGTCGCCACCAGGGTCGGCGGACCGCTCTTGGCGGGGAGCTTGATAGCGGGGCCGACCGACCCCGTGTTCCAATTCACGCTTTTGATCCAACCTTTGTTCGCGATCACGCCCTTGATCGAGCCGGATTTCCGGGGCGATGCGAACACGTTGATCTTGCCGGGGTCGCGGGTGCCTTTGACCACGCGCTGGCGCTCGTCGAGGTCCCACACATCCACGGCACCGCGGTTGTCGACGACGGCGAGGCGGT
>JAYTBD010000546.1:0-1507 GCA_043737155.1 Fimbriiglobus sp.
CCGGGCGAATTGGCGATGATGACGATCCGCACGCACGACCAGTTCAACACGACCGTCTACGGGATGCACGACCGCTACCGCGGCATCCGCAACGAGCGGCGCGTGATCCTGATGAACGCCGTGGACATCCGTGAGCGTGGGCTGAAGGCCGGGGACATCGTCGATCTCACGGGCCACTTCGCCGGCGAAACCCGGAGTGCGCCGAGGTTCGTCGTCGTGGAGTACGACGTGCCGCGCGGCTGCACCGCGACCTATTTCCCCGAGACCAACGTGCTCGTCCCGCTCGACAGCACGGCCGACCGCAGCCATACTCCGACGTCCAAGTACGTCCGCATCACGGTGGCGAGAATCGAGAAGACCTGAGACAAGCCGCGTTCCGCGCGCTAGACTTTCCCCGTCCCTACCCACCAGGAGTTCCGCGATGAGCATCGTTCGCATCGGCATGTCCGAGAACAAAACCTACGGCGAAGGGTACGAGGCGATCTTCGGCGACAAGAAGAAGAAACCGGCGACTGCACCGAGTGCCGCCGAGAAGCCGGCCGCGAAGAAGAAAGCTCCCGCCAAGAAGGGGAAGAAGGCCTAGCCCATGGGCCGCCTCGAATTGGCCCCGGCCGCGCCGGCCGAATGGGCGATGGCATGCCGCCTCGCGTTGGGCGAGCTTCAACCCGACGTTCCGAGCACCTGCGCGGCCCGTCTGCACCAACTCGTGCAGTCGGGCAAATTCGCGCCGGCCGGATTGATCCTCGCCAAGCGGGATGGAACCCCCGTCGGCGCCATCGCCGCGCAGTCGCTACCCGGCGACACCGGGGTGATTCTCCCGCCGTCGGGTCCGGATGACATCGTCCGCAATGCGCTCGTCGTCGCCGCGCGCGAGTACTTTCGGATAGCCGGCACCGCGCTCGCCCATTGCTTGCTCCCGGTCGGCGAATCGTCTCGGGCGGCCCCGCTGATCGCGGGCGGCTTTCGGCACATCACGCAAATCCAACACATGCTGCGGCGGGATCCCCTTTTACCGGAGACGGGCCGCCCGGCCGATCCCGAGTTGACTTTCGAACCCTTCTGCGACACGCTCGAATCCGAATTCGCCGAGACGCTGATGCGGACCTACATCGACACGCTCGATCTCCCGGAGACGACGGTCGACCGGCCGGCCTCGCAGCAACTCGAGGGGTATCGGGAAGGCCAGCCCGACCCGCCGCGGTGGTGGCTCGTCCGCGATCGACACCGGGCGCCCATCGGGGTCGTGATGCTTTCCGAACTGACCGATCGGAACGCATGGGAAATCGCTTATGTGGGACTCGTTCCCGAAGCGCGAGGGCATGACTTCGGACGCGAGTTAGTCCGCCACGGCATCGCCGAAGCGGCCCGGGCGGGAATCTCGGATTTGGGGTTGAGCGTCGACGCCCGCAATTTCAAAGCGATCCGCGTGTACCGGGACCAACATTTTCGAATCTACGAATCGCAAGACTTGTACTTGCTCCGACCGGTCGCTAAAGATTGATCTTCC
>JAYTBD010000547.1:0-3960 GCA_043737155.1 Fimbriiglobus sp.
TTGCCGTAGCCGGGGTCGCGCGTCACGTCGAAGTAAACATCGCCGCCGGCGGGGTACGCGTGCCCCTTGGCGATGAGCGCGCCGATCATCGTGACCATACCGGAGATGTGCTCGGTCGCCTTCGGGAAGTGGTCGATGCCGGTGACGTCGAGCTTCTTCAGGCATTCCAAATAATCGGCGGTCATGGTGTCCGCGAGGGCGTGCACGCTGGTGCCGAGTTCCTTCGCCCGTTGAATCAGTTTATCGTCGACGTCGGTGATGTTGACGACCCACGTCACCGTGTAACCGAGGTGCGTCAGGTAGCGTTTGACGGTGTCGAAGATGACCGGCCCGACCATGTGGCCGATGTGGGCGGGCTTGTAAACCGTCGGCCCGCAGACGTACATCGACACCGCCTCGCCCGGCTCCTTGGGGAAGCGCTCCTTCTTGCGGGTGAGGGTGGAGTAAACTTGCAGCATAGTCATCCTTGCTCATCGCATTCGTGTCGGTCGCGCGTCAAGTCCGATTCCCTCTCCGCGTCCCCGGAGCGGACCTCGGGAACTCCCGAGGTTCTCAGGGGCGGGCAGTCGAGATAGGGTTTCGGGGCGGATTCGTCCCGGCCCGATTGCGGCGGCGACGACCAACGCCTCGCGGAGATCGCGACGTTCTCGCGTCGAACGTCGCTAACGCGTCTCCGACACGAAGCAGCACGGGGGCCATTGCGAAGCTGAACGTCCGCAGCCGCACGCCCTATGTTAACTCCCCCCACCTGCGGAGCCGGTATTATGCGTTCCTTTCTCGTCGCATCGCTACTCTCGATCTCCGGTGCGGTGTTCGTCGGCGCGGCCGACCCCCTCCTCGAAGCCGACCGCGCTTACGCCAAAAAGGACTACGCCAAGGCGGCGGAACTGGCGGGGGCCGCTGTGAAAGCCGATCCCAAGAACACGAACGCCCTCTACCTGCTCGGCATGGCCCAACTCGGTCTGCGCGACAACGCCGCGGCGGTCGAAGCGTTCGACGCGGCGCTGAAACTCGACAAGACCCTCGTCGCCGCCCACGACCGCCGCGGAGACGCCAACCTCAAACTCGGCAAGTTCGCCGAAGCGGTCGCCGACTACGACGCTTACTTGAAGGAGATGCCGAAGTTCTCGCCCGAACACTGGCGCCGCGGGATCGCACTCTACTACGCCGGGAAGCACGCCGACGGGGTGAAGCAGTTCGACACGCACAAAACCGTGAACCCCGAAGACGTGGAAAACGCCGCGTGGCACTACCTCTGCAATGTCAAAGTCGCGGGCAAGGAGAAATCGCAGAAGGCGCTCATCGACGTGACCCAAGACACCCGCGTGCCGATGGCCGAGATCCAGAAGCTGTACGCGGGCAAGCTGAAGCCGGAGGACGTGCTCGCCGCGGCGGAGAAGGTCAAGGCCGACACGCCGCTCGGAACCTCGGCCCGCTTCTACGCGAACCTGTACGTCGGCCTGTGGTACGACGCCGAGGGGGACGCCAAGAAAGTCCGCGCGCACCTGACCGCCGCCGTGGAAAAGTACAAGGTGCCCGACTACATGTGGGACGTGGGCCACGCCCATCTGCTGATGCTGAAAGCGAAAGATAAGAAATAACCCAAGATGTCCATTCTGCATATCGGCTGGACCCAGCACCCCCCGGCGGCCTTCGCCGGCGGGGCCGTCACGGTCGGCAACTTCGACGGCGTCCACCGCGCCCACCACCAACTCGTCGCCGTGACCCGGGAACAAGCCCGCGCCACCGGCGGCCCCGCCGTCGTGGTCACCTTCGACCCGCCGCCGCTGATGCTGTTGAACCCGGCCCAAGCGAAACAACCCCTGACGACCTCGCGCGATCGCATCGCCTTGTTGGAAGCCGCCGGGGCCGAGCACGTCGTGGTGCTGAGGACGGAAGCGGCCCTGCTCGCGCTCTCGCCCGAGGCGTTTTTCGAAGACGTGCTGATGGGATTGTTCCATGCGAAGACGGTCGTCGAAGGGTACAACTTCCGCTTCGGCCGCAACCGCGGCGGCGATACGGCCGCGCTCCGGCAGTTGTGCGCGGCGGCGGGGGCGCGGTTCGTCGAGGTGCCGCCGTTGCTCGAAGACGCCGAGGCGATCTCGAGCAGCCGGATCCGCTCGGCGCTGCTCGCCGGGGACGTGACTGCCGCGGCGCGTTGGCTCGGTCGGCGCTACGCCATCCGCGGCACCGTCGAAGTGGGAGCGCGGCGCGGCCGCACCATCGGCTTCCCCACGGCCAACCTCGGCGCCGTCGGCACGCTATTGCCGAAGGACGGCGTCTACGCGGTGCGGGTCACGGTGGACGAGGTGATCTACACCGGCGCCGCGAACATCGGCCCGAACCCGACCTTCGGCGACGCCGCGCGCAAGATCGAAGTCCACTTGATCGACTTCGACGGCGATCTCTACGGGCGAGAGGTGACGGTCGAATTCGCCGCGCGATTGCGGGAGACGCGGACGTTCGGAAGCGCCGCGGAGTTGATCGCCCAATTGAAACAGGATGTGGCGCTGGCTCGCTCGGCGACCGAGATGTGATCGCGGTTTTCTTCGCCCCGGAGGGGCCGACTTTTATAGCCCAGGGCGGACGCCCTGGGTCGGGATGATACATTGCTCCGCCCCGAAGGGGCCGGCGTAGCAATGGCAAGGACGACGGCCCCTTCGGGGCGGGATATCCTCCTGAGCTTACCCAGGGCTTCCACCCTGGGCTGTAAAAGTCGGCCCCTATGGGGCGAAGAAATGTCGCTACACTTCGATACCTGACCCACAATAGCACTCGAGAATCCCAACCCATGCTCCGCACCCTCACCGCGCTCGGTCTCTTCATGGCCCTCATCCCGCTGGCCCGCGCCGACGATGCCGCGCTGGCGAAACTCTTCGACCAATACCTGAAGGAAGAATTCCAGCGCCACCCCGCCTACGCCAGCGCCCAAGGCAACCGCGACCACGACGACCGACTCGACGACCTCTCCGCCGCGGCGCGGGCCAAGGACCGCGCGGCCACCGAGGCGTGGAAAGCGACCCTCGACAAATTCGACACCGCTTCGCTGACCCCGTCGGGCAAGATCGACCGTCGTATTTGGCGGCACTCGCTGAAGTCGCGGCTCGAATTGCAGGATCTCGGCCTCGATCCGTTCGAGTTCGACCCGCGCGAGTTCGGCTATTATCTCAGCGACAGCGTCTTCGGGCTGCTCACGCAATCGACGCTCGCGAAGGAGCGCAACATCGCCAACGCCGCCAAGCGGATCGCGGCCATTCCCAAAGTCGTCGCCGCGGCCATGGACAAGACCGACAAGAAACTGTTGAACCGCTGCCCGAAGATCCTCACCGAGATCGCCATAAAGCGGAACCTCGGCGCCATCGCTTTCTACGAGAAGGAGATCTTCGCCCTCACCGGCGAGACGCCCGCGACCAGCCCGCTGACACCGCCTTGTCAGAGCGCGGTGGCCGCGCTCAAAGAGTATCAAACCTTCTTGGAAAAGGATTTGCTGCCGCGCTCGAACGGCGAGTGGCGCATCGGCAAAGAGGCCTTCGCCAAGAAGCTCATTCTCGATCTCGATGCCGGGTTCACCGCCGACGAAGTGCTGAAAATGGCCGGGGCGGAAGCGGACCGCGTCGAACACGACCTGTACACAATCGCCCGTCAACTCTGGGCCAAGACGATCCCCGGCCAGCCGCTCCCGCCGGACGACGCGGCCGGGCGCCGGGAGACGGTGAAACTCGTCCTCGACGAACTCGGCAAGGACCACGGCAAGCCCGAGGAACTCGTCGATGACGCCCGAAAGACGGTCGCTAAGATCAAAGCCTTCATAGCCGAAAAGAAGATCCTGACGCTGCCCGATCCGGACCGCTGCCGGGTGATCGAGATGCCCGAATTCCAGCGCGGCTTCTCCGCGGCCTATCTCAACCCGGCCCCGCCGCTCGACAGCAAAGCGAACAGCCTGTACGCCGTGGCCCCGCC
>JAYTBD010000548.1:0-9523 GCA_043737155.1 Fimbriiglobus sp.
ACTCGGTATCCGGGACATCGCTCGGATACGGCTTCCGTGTCGTGTTCATCCCCCTAAAATGCACTATATCAAGGGAATAAGTCAATAACAGCCTCTAGAATGCTATCTCACGAGTCCATGCGACGACCCCACTATGAACCTACCGCCCGCCGGCTTCCCGACCGTCCGCCCGCGGCGGATGAGGTCGTCGCCCATCCTGCGGGAGATGGTCCGCGAGACGGTGCTCCGCGCGAGCGATTTCGTGCTGCCGCTGTTCGTGCGGCCCGGGAAGGGCATCCGCACGGAGATCGCGTCGATGCCGGGGAACTTTCAACTCTCGCCCGATACACTCGTCGATGAAATCGGATCGGCGAAGGATCTCGGCGTGAAGTCGTTCATGCTCTTCGGTATCCCGGCGAGCAAGGATGCGGAAGGCCGCGTAGCGCTGAGCGACGACGGCATCGTGCAGACCGCGATCCGCGCGGTGCGAAAAACGTTCGGGCAAACGGTGTATCTGATCCCCGACGAATGCTTCTGCGAATACACGACCCACGGGCACTGCGGAATTCTGTGCGAAGTCCACGGCCAACTCGATCTCGACAACGACGCGACGCTTCCGATGCTCGTGCAGCAATGCGTCAGTCACGCTAAGGCTGGGGCCGACATGGTCGCCCCGAGCGGGATGCTCGACGGCATGGTCGGGGCGATCCGAACGGGACTCGATGCCGCCGGGTTCCAACGCGTGCCGATCATGAGTTATTCGGCGAAGTACGCCAGCGGGTTCTACGGCCCCTTCCGCGATGCGGCCGAGTCGCCACCGCAATTCGGGGATCGCACGACGTACCAGATGGACCCTGCCAACGGCGACGAAGCGATGCGCGAAGTCGCCCTCGATGCAGCCGAGGGCGCTGACATCATCATGGTGAAACCGGCGCTGTCGTATCTCGACATCATCCGGCGGACGAAAGAGACCTTCGGACTACCGGTGGCGGCCTACAACGTGAGCGGCGAGTACGCCATGGTGAAAGCGGCCGCGCGGAACGGGTGGATCGACGAGCGCCGGGTGACGCTGGAAATCCTGACGAGCATCAAGCGCGCCGGGGCGGGGATCATTCTGACGTACCACGCCCGCGACGCGGCCCGGTGGCTCCGGGACGGGTAACGATGGTTGTTCTGGATCACTTCCGGAGTACTATCCCCATTGTCCGTCGGCGAACTTGCCGTCGCGGGCGACACCTCGCGGAGAGCATCGTGCCGCAGCACGTTCTTATCTGGACCGGTGGACAGCCGGGCGACCCAGAGGACGGACGCCTGGCGGAGGCCATCCCTCTGCTACCCGATCCCGAACCATTGCCGAGGGCCGCGCTCGTCACGCATTGGTGGGGCCAAGCGAGGTTCCAGACCGCTGTCTATGCCTGTTCGATCCACACGACGCCGTGGGGGAACAGGGAAATGACTTGGCTCCATATCAAGGGAAAGCAGATGACCGACGGGGTGATCGACGGGTCTGCACCCACTATGAATCTGCTAGTCCCCACGCAGTACATCACCGGCGTCCGACCCGGGCCGGACTACAAGCTCGCCTCTCGCGGCCCGGCGGGCGCGGTGGGCCTGTTCCCTCCGAGCCAGCCCGCTCCGCCGCATGTGCTGCCGCTGTCGGAAATCGAGCGCGCTTTCGCGGGGCTCTCGGCCGCGGCTACCGAGAGCCGGGGGTTTTCGGTCGCATACCCCCTCTTTGCCCTCCGCCGCCCGGACGGCGAGTATGTCGGCTTCGGCCCGCACGGGAACCGGAGCGAAGCAGGGCCGGGCTTCGGCTACGCCGTATTCACGAACGAGGCCGACGCGGGCCGCTTCCTTCGCGACTTCGAGCGCCGTTCCCGGAGCCGCGGAATCCGGCTCGAGCCGTTCGACCGGTTTGCCGTGTTCCGGGGCTTTCTCCGGTCGCTGCGCGACTCGGAAGCATGCATCCTGTTCGACCCGGCACACCGGCAAGACGGCGTCCTGTATGCGGACCACGTGTATCCCGCCGCCGTCGTCTTGGAGCGGTTCCTGCCGCAGGTCGCGTGGGGCTGGAGCTACCCTGTCCACGTCCTGCGGGCTGCGGGTCCGGGCATCACCCTGCACACTACCGAAGGGCACCGTCCGGAAGATAACATGCGGGTGCCGATACTTCCGGTGTTCACCGACGCCGACTTGGCCGACCGGGCACTGGCGCTGGCATCGCCGGGGGCGATGGTGCTGGCGGTGCCCGACTCGGAGACATTCGCCCGACTCATCCGCACACTGCCGGCTGGCTTCGCCGTCGTTTTCGACCACGAACCGGCCCGAGGCCCGGTCGGGAAGATCGTCCTGAACCGCGACGACCTTCTGGCCAATCTCGAAATCATGGAACTCTAACTGAGCGTGCGCTGCAAACCGTCGATCACCCCGTCACACTGTTTGTCCCTGTAGATGAACTCCACAGGTGTGGAAAGCGGACTTCCAGCTTCCCACATAACCGGACGATGACGGCATCGGGAGGGCTGTCCCAGTCGCCGCTGAAAGCACGTTGATGGGCGCTTGGTGGGTGGGGTGTCGACGGAAAGATATAACGAAATAATGCCTTTCAAATTCATTCTCAACGTGGCACGGTGGCTCCGCGATGGCTGACCCCGTGCCGGGTGTGAACCGCCATCCTTTGCGCCGCCATGCCCTGCGGATCGCCACGGCGGTGGTCGCGCTAGTCATCGTGATCGCCGTCGCTTGGACCTTTTCGGGCCTGCTCAACTCCCCCGCATTGCGGGCGCGCGAATTCCGGATCCGCTACGAATACCTCGTTCCCGCCGGGTTGCTCTATCTGCTTTGCCACACGCTTTGGGGGACGTTCTGGGTGCAGTTGCTCCGGGATCAAGGCGTGCGCATTTCCTGGTTCGCCGGCGTGCGGATTTACTTCGTCAGTCAGTTCGGCAAATACGTCCCCGGAAAGGCGTGGGTCATCCTGCTCCGCGTCGCGCTGCTGCGGGGGAAGGGCATCCCCGCATCGGTGATCGCGGTGACGGGGACCTACGAGACCCTGACGAATATGGCGGCCGGGGCCGTGGTCGGCGTCTGCTTCCTTCCGTGGGCCGGGTTGGGAATCACCTTCGATTCGACCCCCGGTTTCGCACTGCTCGGACTGTGTACCGTGCCGTTGGTGTTGGTCGTGGTGAACCGCTTGGGCCGGCGGGTCATCGGCAAGTACCGCGGGCCGGACGCTCGTCCGCTCCCGGCCCCATCGCTCGGCCTGATCATACGCGGGTTCGTCCAAGCCCTTCTCGGATGGGCGCTGTTGGCTTTGAGCCTTTGGTTGACCGTGTGCGGACTGGCCGTGGAACCGACGCCCCTCGACATCGATTTGTTCCTCCAAGATTTATCCTCGGTGGCCATTTCGTATGTCACCGGATTCGCGGCATTGATTCTCCCCGGTGGGTTCGGCGCCCGCGAGGAAGTGCTGAAGACGATGCTCGCCGGCCAACTGGCCCGCACCGAAGGGAGCGCGGCCGAGCCGGTCGCGGCTCTGGTCGCCGTGACGCTGCGCATCGTCTGGACGATTTTCGAGGTGGCTTTCGCGCTCGCACTTTGGAAACTAGCGAAACCGAAACCCGATCCCGAATCCGCCCCGGTGCAGGCTTGATGGAACCGATCGAACGACCGAACCCCGCGCCGGGCTTGTTGAGCATCGTCGTTCCGCTGTGCAACGAAGAGGAGAGCCTGTCTCCGTTGGTCGGTGAAATCCTCGCGGCGCTCGGAAAACTGCCCGACTGGAAGCTGGAATTGATATTCGTGGACGACGGAAGCCGCGACGAATCGTGGGCCAAGATCCGCGAGTTCGCGGCCGCCGATGCGAGGATTCGGGGCATCCGCTTCCGACGGAACTTCGGCAAAGCGGCGGCGCTCGAAGCCGGGTTCCGCGCGGCCGCGGGCGAAATCGTATTCACGATGGACGCCGACTTGCAGGACGACCCGAACGAACTCCCGAAGTTCCTCGACGCGATCCGCGCGGGGAACGATTTGGTCAGCGGGTACAAAGCGAAGCGCAACGATCCGTGGCACAAGGTCTACCCGAGCCGGATATTCAATGGGGTGGTCAGCCTATTTACCGGTGTGAAATTGCACGACCACAACTGCGGTTTCAAAGCGTATCGCGCCGGGGTCGTCCGCGATCTGCGGCTTTACGGAGAACTCCACCGATTCGTGCCCGTGCTGGCCGTGGCGAAGGGTTACCGCGTCGGCGAAATCGTGGTCCATCACCGCGCCCGCCGGTTCGGGCATTCCAAATTCGGGGCACGGCGGTTTGTCAAAGGGTTCCTCGATCTGTTGCAGGTGCAGTTCGTCACCGTGTTCGGTTATCGGCCGATGCATTTCTTCGGCACCACAGCGCTGCTGGCGTGGCTGCTTTCCGCAGGTGGGTTGTTCCTGTTCGCCATCGCCATGATCCTGTATTGGTTCAACGTCACCGGGAGCATCTACCCGATGATTCTCCTGGCGACGACCTTGGCGACGATGCTGTTCGGATCCCAAGCGCTGATGGCGGGATACCTTGCCGAGTTGACGACCGCCCGGCGGAGCGACGATCCATTCAGCATCGCGGAGCGCACCGATGGAATCGTCTGATCCGACCATCGGCTTGCGCCGCAACTTCTATTTGCTACTCGGCACCGTCGCGGTGTGTATCGTCGCGGCGAAGATCGTCGGTTCGGAGAACGTCGTCGAGCCCAGCCGTTACGCCCCCGCGACCCAGACGAACTTCGGCTACGATCGCGCGGGAAAACCCGAGCGCAAGTGGCCCGCGTCCCGGCCCGAACCGACGCCGATGTTCGGCAGCAACGACCGCTCGCGCTGGGCCACGGTGCGCTCGTTAGTCGATGAGGGAACTTATGTGGTGGGTCGGCGCGAAGCGGATCCGAAGTTGGAAGTGAACGCCGCATTCGGCGGAGTGGTCGGGTATTCGTCGCTGAGGTTGAAGACGGCTTCGACCACACCGCCGGGCTTGGTCGATCGCGGCAT
Source organism: Fimbriiglobus sp. (assembly GCA_043737155.1). Lineage (GTDB taxonomy): Bacteria > Planctomycetota > Planctomycetia > Gemmatales > Gemmataceae > JALHQU01. Next base: position 5,005 of record JAYTBD010000548.1, read on the forward strand.
CATCTTCGAGGACGGCTATCAATCGCTCGACAAAGTGATGATCCCCGAGACCGGCGAATTCTATTCGAGCAAGCCGCCGCTGCTGACGACGCTCATCGCCGGCGAATATTGGCTGTTGAAGAAATGCTTCGGTTGGAGCATCGTCCGAGACCGCTGGCTCGTCGTATGCACGATTCTGCTCACGGTCAACGTCCTGCCCTTCGCCATCTACTTACTGCTGTTGGCGAAGTTGATCGATCGGTTCGGCACAACCGATTTCGGGAAGTTACTGACATTCACGACCGCGTGCGTCGGAACGTTCCTGACGACATTCGCGACGACGCTCAACAACCACAGCCCGGCGACGTTCGCCGTGGTCTTCGCACTCTATCCGTTGCTGCGGCCCCGACCCGCGGGCGGCGCCGAGACGCGCTGGGACATGTTGGTCTCCGGGTTTTTCGCGGGGCTGGTGCCGACGATGGACCTCCCCGCAGCGGCGTTCAGCGCGGCACTGCTCGTGCCGCTGCTCTACGTCCGCCCGAGGCGCACGCTGTTCTATTTCGTCCCGGCGATGTTAGTCCCCATCGCGGCGCTGTTCGTTTGCAACCACGCCGCGCTCGGCCGATTCCTCCCGGCGTACAGCGACTTCGGCGGGCCGATGTACGAGTTCGCGGGAAGTCACTGGGACAAGCTGAAATTGGTGAAGCAGGGCATCCCTCAAAAGGGCATCGACTTCGCGGACGAGCCGAAGGGCGTCTACACCTTCCACTTATTGCTGGGGCACCACGGTTGGTTCAGCCTGACGCCGGTGTTCTTCGGATCGTTGGTCGGGATTATCATCCTGGTTCGACGGTCAATTCCGAGCGTGCGTCGGGTGCTGACGAGGAAGCTCCCCGCCGATGCGCCGATCTTCAACCTTCCCATCGTCGGCGCGATGACCGCGGTGACCTCCCTCGTCGTGATGACCTACTTCGTTTTCAAAACGAACAACTACGGAGGGTTCACGAGTGGGCCGCGTTGGTTCTTCTGGATGATTCCCCTCTGGTTGATCGCGGGCCTACTGGGACTGGATCGGATCGGGCGGGGTCGCGCCGGACGATTGTCGCTGGCGATCCTGCTCGGCTTCTCGGTGTTCGCCGTCTTCTACCCCGCGTGGAATCCGTGGCGACCGCCGTGGATCCTGCAAGCCTTCGAACGGTTGGAGTGGGTCAACTACGACGTGCTGCCGGGGTGACCTCGGAATTTCTCCACTAGCTTCAGCATGTCCGCCGGGAGCGGCATCGTCCAATGCAAATGTTCGCCGGTGGTGGGGTGCTCGAAGCCGAATTCCGTGGCGTGCAGGGCCAATCGCTTGGCCCCGCTTTGATCGGGCACTTCTTGGCCGTTGGGCTTCCGATGGTAGACTTTGTCCCCGCAGACCGGGTGCCCCGCTTCGCTGAGGTGGATGCGGATCTGATGCGTGCGGCCGGTTTCCAGCCGGCACGATAGCAGCGTGTAGCCGTTCAATTGAGTCTCGACGGCGACGTGCGTCGTCGCTTTCTTTCCTGTGTTCGCGAAAGTCGTACTCCCCCGTCGGCCATCGCCGCGGTCGCGGACGAGCGTCGAGGTGATCGTCCGCGCGATGAATTGGCCCGGCACCAGCGCGAGGTAACGGCGGACGACTGTGTGCTTGCGGAACTGCATCCCGAGGACGCGTTCGCCGAGTGGCGACCGGGCAAACGCGAGCAGACCGCTGGTCTCTTTATCGAGGCGATGGACTATCCGGAGCGGCGGCAGTGAACTCGGTTTCCGATTGAGCTGCCGGGCGATGGCGGCTTGGGCCACGTCTTGCAAGGTCGGCACGAGTTCCCGGCGGGTTGCGGACCACTCCAACTCGGCGGGGTGACGGACGCTACTCAGCCCCGCCGGTTTCTCGACGACGACAACGTGATCGTCGAGGTGGCGGAGGACGAGGCCATCGGGCGTTGCAGTCTTCGGACGATGCACGGGTTTGGTCAGCAGCACCACGACTTCGCCTTCCTTCAATCGACGCGCAGAATCGGTGCAGAGCATCTCGTCGACTTGGACGAGGCGATTCTCGATGAGCGCGCGGATGACTTTCCAAGAGGGTTGCGACTCGTGCATCCGCGAGCGGAGAACCTTGGCGAGTGTGTGCCCGACTTCGGGAGCGGCGACGGCAAAGGGGGCGAGGGGAGTGGCATTCATTTCTTCACGAGCGGAAGCAGCACGAGCTGGACAAGGACGGTGACCAAGAGAGTGGCGACGGCCCCCGCGAAGATGTAGGTGAATTGCCAGCGGCGTTTACTCGACTCTTCTTCGAGGTGCTCCAACTTGTTTACACGGTCTTCGAGAACGGGAACGAGTTTGAGTCCTTCCAACGTCTTTTCGACTCTCGCAAGGCGTTCTTCGAATCTGGCAACGCGTTCGCGGAGGTCGAGTAGCTCGAGAGCATCGAATCGTTCTCTGAGAAAGTCGTGATCTTTCTGGAGCAGCTCGATGGCTTCCTTGGCTTCCCGCGCCAACCGGGTCGGTGACTCACTGGCCATTTGCTTCAGACTCCTCCCGCTCGCGAAGCAGTTGCTCGTAGCGATTGATGACTTCGTCGTAGCGTTGGCGGTTGACTCCCTGGAGAATCCGAATCATCCAGGATCTCCTGCCCACGCCGTCGAGGATCTGGGAAACGGGTACGCGACGCATGATCTGTTGAAATCCGATCCGGTGATTCGCCGGCTGTTCCCGGTAAGTTATCTTGAGCTGGCGATGCCCATCATCTTCATCGAAAGACCATCGGAGTTCGGGTTGGACGGTCTGCGTTTCAGAAGTGGTGTCGATATGCCCGAGACCTTCCTGCACGTAGCCCGTGGCGCTCTGCACAGCCGCATACAGGCGTTCGTCCGAGCGGATCGCAGGATCGACTTCGACAGATAGCAAAGTAGTTTCACTCATGTTCCGCCCCCGGGGTTGACCCCAGTATACCCGGGTCGGCCCGGTTTGAAACGCCGCCGTTGACTCGTCCGCTTAGGCCGGTAGCCCGTCTGTTTCAACGGCGCCGCCCCGCGCTCGCCGGCTGGCTCGCCCGCCGCCGGATTGGCCACCGTGTGATAGTGGTCGCCCCGCAAGGCCGCGTTCGCTTTCTTCCGCCGGGCTTCGATGGCCTCCTTCGGCGGCTCCGCCGCGATCAACCCTTCGCAACCGCCGATGAGGTCTTGCCGCTTCGCTTCGATCAGCGCTTGGCGGACGTCGAAATAGTTCTCGGGCTTGAAGAACTGCATGAGCGCCCGCTGCATCTTGCGGTTGTTCAACCCCTTCGCGATGTGGATTTCCTTCTTCGTGAACGGATCGAGGCCCGTGTAATACATGCACGTCGCGATGTCGAATGGAGCGGGGATGAAATCTTGGACTTGATCGGGCCGGTAGCCGCTGCGCTTCAGGTACAACGCGAGGTCGATCATCTCGGTGAGGTTGCTGCCGGGGTGACTGGCGATGAAGTAGGGGATGATCTGCTGCTTCGGCTTGCCGGCCGCGGCGGAGGCTTCTTTGAACTGCTCGGCGAAGATGCCGAAGTTGTCGATGCTCGGCTTCTTCATCACCTCCAGGACGGTCGGGCTGGTGTGCTCCGGGGCTACTTTCAACCGGCCTCCCGTGTGGTGCTCCGCGAGTTGGGCGACGTACTCCGGTGAAAGCTGCGCCAAGTCCATGCGAATCCCAGAAGAAACGAGCACCTTGCGGATGCCCGGGACCTCGCGAACATCCTTCATCAGTTGGATCAACGGCCCGTGGTCGGTGCTCATGAGCTTGCAAATCGTGGGGTGGACGCACGAGAGCCGCCGGCACTTGGCTTCGACTTCGGGGCGGGTGCACTTCATCGCGTACATATTCGCGGTCGCCCCGCCGATGTCGCTGATGATCCCTTTGAAGTCCGGATCGGCGGCGAGCTTCTCGACTTCGGCCATCACCGATTCGGACGAGCGGCTCTGGATGATCCGGCCTTGGTGCGCCGTGATGCTGCAGAAGGTGCATCCCCCGAAGCAGCCGCGCAGGATCGTCACCGAGTCTTTGATCATCTCAAGCGCGGGGATCGGCTCGGTGTAACTGGGGTGCGGCCGGCGCGTGTAGGGCAAGCCGTAGTATCCGTCCATCTGCGCTTCGGTCAACGGTAGCGCCGGCGGCGTTTGCACCACGGCTTGCCGGTCGTGCATTTGCACGAGGGTGACGGCGTTGTGCGGGTTGGTGTTGTGGTGGATGATGCGCGTCGCTTCGGCGAACTGCCACTTGTCCCTGCAAACGTCCTCGTAGCTCGGAAGGGTCACGATTTCGGATTTCGGATTTCGGATTTCGGATTTCGATGACATGAACTCGGCCGACTCGCGGGCGCCGAGGGCATAGGCGACGCCGCGGAGGTCGCGCATCTCCTTGACGGTCCGCCCTTGTTTGAAGCGCTCGGCGATCTCGACGATGTTCGTTTCGCCCATGCCGTAGACGAGCAGGTCGGCTTTGCAGTCGAGCAGGATCGAGCGCTTCACCGTGTCGGACCAGTAAT
>JAYTBD010000549.1:0-20862 GCA_043737155.1 Fimbriiglobus sp.
GATATCCGCCACATCGACTGGAAAAGCTACGGCCGCTCCGAACGCTACACCATCAAGCAGTACGAGCAGGAAACCAACTTCGTCGGGCACCTGCTCGTCGATTCCAGCAACAGCATGCGCTACGGAGAAGGGTCGCAGAATAAGTTCGAATACGCCAAGCTCCTCGCGGCTTCCTTGGCGTACACCATCGTCAAGCAGCGCGACTCGGTGACGCTGCGGATGTTCGACGACCGCTGGCGCGCCGAGCTCCCGGCGAGCGGGTCGATGGGGCACATCAACGCCGTCTGCAGGACGCTGGAAGAAGCCGGGGCCGCGGACAAAACGCGGATTGCGCCGCTGTTGGAAAAATTCGTCGAACAGGTCGGCCGCAAAGGGTTGGTCTTCCTCATTTCGGACTGCTTCGACGATGTCGACAGTCTGGTGACCGGCCTACGTCAACTGCGATTCCGCGGCCACGAAGTGACGCTGTTCCACGTATTGCACCGCGATGAAATCGCGTTCCCGTTGGAAGGCAACGTGCGCTTCATCGACTTGGAAGGGGCCGACGCGTTGATGGCCCGCCCGCACTTGCTCAAGCCCGCGTATTTGCGGGCCGTGAATAAGTACCTCGAAAAATTGCAGCGGGCCTGCGACGGCTGCCGGGTCGAGTACGTGCGGATGCCGACGGACCGCCCGCTCTCCGCGGCCTTGGGCGAATACTTGGTGCGACGCCTTCAAATGGGGAAACGATGATGCGCGGATTGCTGATTCTGGGACTGCTGACGTTGGCTTTGGGCTGCGACAAGAAAACCGAGCCGACGCCCCCGCCGACCGGGTGGAGCCCGCCGGTCGAAGTGACCAAACCGACCGGGTCGAAAGTGGAAGACGGGAAATGAGGACGGTTAGCCGGATGCGCCAGCGACGGCCACGAACCGCGTGGATGCGAGGCCGAGGTAACGGTGTGACACGGAGCGTAGCCGTCGCTGGCGCGTCCGGCTAACGAGTACTGTTTGAAAGACAAGGCTTCCGATTCATGGGTATCCTCGCTCCATTGATGCTGCTCGGCGGACTCGCGGTCGGCGTCCCGCTCGTGCTGCACTTCTTTTACAAAGCCCGCCATCGGCCGCTGCCGTGGGCGGCCATGGAGTTTCTGCGCCAGAGCATCGAGCAGACCAGCCGGCGGTTGAAATTCCAAGAATTGATCCTGCTCGCGCTACGCTGCTTCGCTTTGATCTTGCTCGCCCTCGCGCTCGCCCGCTTCAGCTTTACGACCGGCGCCCGTTCCGGCCGGGGGGAGAGCGTCGCGGCCGTGTTCGTGTTCGACACCACGTACAGCATGGGTGCGAAGGACCAAGATAAGAACCGCCTCGACCGCGCGAAGGAGGCCGCGCTGTCGATCATCGATAGCCTGCCGCGGAACTCGTCGGTGCAGATCTACACGTGTACGGACCGCACGGCCCAACTGCCGTTCACGCCGACGAACCTCGATCAAGCCCGCAACGTCGTGAAGAGTATCGACCTCACGAGCCAGACCGGCGACATCCTACCGGGGTTGATCGAAGGGGATGCGGCACTGGACCGCGCCGAGGGGACGAACAAAGAACTTTACATCTTTAGCGACCTCCAGAAGAACGGTTGGGAACGCCAAGCGGCGGCACTCAAAGAGAAAGCCAAGGAAATCCAAAAGCGGGCCACGCTCATCATCGTGCGCTGCGGCAACCCCGAGCGGCCGGTGAACAACGTGCTCGTATCGGACATCATCTTCCCCGGCGGCATCCCGCACACGAACACGCGCTTGCCGTTCACGGTGCTGCTCAAAAACACCGGCAAAAGCTCGGTGTTGAACGTCGGCGTGACACTGGAAGTCGATGGCCAACTCCAAAATATCGACAGCGGTCTCGCGCCCCGGATCGATCCGGGGCAGACCATCCCCGTCACGCTGACGGGACTGCTCTCGAAGCCCGGGCCGAACTTGCTGACGGCAAAGATCGGCGAGTCGGTGAAGGACGCCCTCCCCGGCCAACCCACGGTCGGCAGCACGCCAGACGACCTCCCCGGCGACAACCGCTTCGACAAACTGATTCTCGTGCGGGATCGCGTGCGGGTGTTGCTGATCGACGGCAACCGCGATCCGCGCGATCCGAAGGAATCGGCGGGACACTTCATCAAGAACGCCCTCGTGCCGGTGCCCGAGATCAACCGGCCCGACTACTTCATCAAGGTCACGGACATCACGCCGAACGAGGCGACGCCGGCGCTGTTGAACGACGCCGACTTGTGCATCCTCGCCAATGTCCCGGCCCGCGACAGCGACCGTAACGGTATCCCCGGCCTGAGCCAAGCTTTCGTCGACCGCTTGGCCAAATTCGTCGGCGAAGGGCACGGCTTGCTCATCGGGGCCGGCGAATTCACGATGCCCAAGGGTTACAACGAAGTCTTTAAACCCCTCGGATTGTTGCCGTTCGAACTGACGGCGAGCGAGACGATCAAACCCGAGACGCCGTTCAAACCCGCCCCGGACACGACCGAATCGCCGTCGTTCCTCGGCCGCCTGCGCGATGAGCCGTACGCCACGGTGACATCCGATGTGGACGTTTGGACGTTCCTCGGCACGGACGAGTCCAACCCCGCGACGAGCGGCCGCGTGATGATGCGCTTCGACAACGGCAAGCCGGCGCTCACGGCGAAAGCGCTCGGCGATGGCGAGGTGCTCTTCTTCCACGCGGGCCTCGATGCGAAGTGGACGAACTGGCCGTCGAAAGCCGGGTCTTACCTTTCGATTGTCCAGATGCTGCTCTCGCACTTCACCGGTCGCGTGCCGCCGGGGACCAATCGCATTGCCGGGGAGACATTCGCGTGGACGCCGCCCGAAGCGACGCGCGTCGTCGATTTGCTGAGGCCGAATAAGACGCGCTCGAAACTCGGCAAATCGGTGGTCGCCGCCGACGGGGGCAAACCGAGTGTTATGGCCGTGGACGCCTTCGCGGCCGGCGTCTACCAGATGGGTTACGAAGACGAATCGGCGCCGACGGGGCCGCGCTTCGCGGTGAACGCGGATCAGCGCGAGTCGTACGACCTCGACAGTATGACCGACGATGCCGTCGCCGGGGCTGTGGGGTTCAAACCGATCCTCGTCTCCGCCGGGGATGAAGCCGATTCGCTGGTCGGCAGCGAGCGCGACCGACGCGAACTGACCGTGTACGTCTTGATAGTGTTGTTTCTGGTGGCCTGCGTCGAATGCGGGTGGGCGTGGTATTGCGGCCGGGCGAAGTAGTCGTACCTATCTGGAATCGTAGGGGCACCCCTTGTGGGTGCCCGGCACTTGGAAGCCGAAACTTCCTGTGATACGGAGGTGCCCTCGGCATCCTGATCGCAGGGCACCCACAAGGGGTGCCCCTACATTGTTCAGAAGTGGGAAGGTGGCGTCACGCGGAGCGTGACCTACGGAAGGGCCGAATGACCGATCCGATGCTATTCGCCGCGCTGGAGTTCCCGCTGAAACTGCGGGGCTGGTTCCCGTGGCCGTTGGCGATGCTGCTGGGTCTCGCGGCCTGCGCCGGCGTGTTGATGCTGTATCTGAGCGAGTCGAAGCGAGTCCCCCTGCTCGTCCGGTTGCTGCTCGCCGGCGTCCGCGGCTTCGCGCTCTGTTTCATTCTGTTCTTACTCCTCCGGCCGACTTGGGTGCAGCAGACGACCTCGACGCGATACCGACCCGTCGCGGTGATGATCGACAACAGCCAGAGCATGCTGAACAAGGACGCCCGCACCAATATCGCCGACCGTCACCGCGTCGCCGTGGCCTATGATTTGACCGCCCCGGACTCCGCGATTCCGACCGATCTGACGGCGCTGCCGGCGAACCTGCCGGAGAAACCGAGCCGCTTGGAGATCGCCAAGAAGACGCTCGCAAACCCGAAGCTCAACCTGCTCGATCAACTCCGCGCCAAGGGTCCGCTCGAAGTGGCGAGCTTCGGATCGAAGCGCTCGGCCCAAGATCCGCGCGCGGCGAACTGGCTCGACAAGCTCGACGGCAAAGACGACCAGACCGCCCTCGTCGACGGGCTGTTCGACCTGCTCAACCGCGATGAATCCGAACTCCCCGCGGCGGTGGTGCTCGTGACCGACGGGCGTGAGAACGCCAGCGGCAAGAGCTTGGCGGAACTCGCCCGCCGCTGCGGCGAACTCAAAATCCCGCTGCACATTTACGGCGTCGGCAGCTCCGCCTTCGGTCAGTTGCAAATCCGCGATGTGCAGGCCCAAGAAAATCTGTTCGTCGACGATAGCTCGATTATCCCCGTCCGCTTCCGGGCCAAGGGGTTTGAAGCGGGGGCGAAGGTCGAGTTCAACGTGAAGCTCAACGGCAGAGATGTGCTCTCGAAGACCATCGACCTCAAAGAAGGGGACGACATCCGCGAGATGCTCAGCTTCGTGCCGACGAAAGCCGACGCCATCGCCGGGAAGCAGGACCTCGTCACGAGTGTGAAAGTCCGCGTCCCCCGGCCGGGCGGTGCCGAGGAAATCTTCGGCGATGAGTTGTCGAAGTCGGTGCGCGTCGTCGATCGCAAAGTGAAAGTCTTGATGGTCGATTCGCAACCGCGGTGGGATTTCAAATTCATCCAGCGCGGGCTGATGCGCGACCGCCGGGTGTCGCCGAAGTTCATTCTCACCGAAGGCGATCCGCGCGCCATGAGGTCCGAGAGCGAGGAGCACCCGTTCCTCGCGGCCTTCCCCGAGACGCGTCAAAAGCTCGCCGAGTTCGACCTGCTCATCCTCGGTGATGTCCCGGCCTCGTACTTCACGCGCGACCAGCAAGAAACCATCCGTGACTTCGTCAGCGAAGGCGGCGGGATGATCCACATCGCCGGCAAGGGCCACGGGCCGTCGTCGTGGCTCGGCACGGCGCTCGCCGACGTGCTCCCGGTCGAATTCGACAAAGCGACGTTCGTCACCGACTCCGGCAAACGCACCGAAGGCTTCCGGCCCATCGTCACCCCGCACGGCTCCCGCTCGCTGCTGCTGAGTTTGGAAGACAACCCCGAAGAGAACAAACGCCTCTGGACGACGCTGCCGGAGATTTATTGGCACTACCCCGTGAAGAAGCTCAAGCCGGCGTCGGAGGTGTACCTGGTTCACCCGACCGAAAAGACGACCGACGACAAGCCGATGCCGTTGCTGGCCACGCACTATTACGGCAAGGGTTTCGTCCTTTACTCGGGCATCGATGAGACTTGGCGCTGGCGCTACAATGCGGCCGATCAATTCTTCGGCCGATTCTGGACGCAAGCGGTGTACTTGGCGGGCGTGCCGCGGACGCTGGGCACGAAGCTGACACAGTTGTCGCTCGACACCCCGGAGCCGACCTTCGGCAAGACGGCCCAAGTCTACGCCCGGCTCTACAGCCAAGATTTGAAACCCCTCGTGACCGACCGCATCGGCGCCCGCGTCGAACGGCTCGACGCCGGTGCGGACGACACGGACCGCTCCTTTCCCGTGGAGTTGAAATCGCTGCCGGGGCAACCCGGCGAATACGTGGCGACCATCCCGTTCAACCGCCTCGGCCGCTTCGCGCTGAAGGTGGAGAACGCCACCGAGACGGCGGCGCTCGAGTACCGGGTGAATCTGCCGCCGGGGCACGAACTCGCGCCGGGCGGACTGGCCGAGGGGGAGATGCAAGATTTGGCCGCGAAGACCGGGGAAGAAAGCAACCCGGGCCGGTTCTACCGCGAAGAGCAACTGCACACGCTGGTCGAAAACGTGCAATCGAAACAAGGCCCGCCGCTGATGCAGCGCAACGAGATCGTGCTTTGGAGTTGGCCGGCGCTGGTGATTTTGATCTCGGCGTTCTCGCTCGAATGGTTCATCCGCAAGTTCAACAGCTTGAGTTAATCGATGAATTCTCTGACGCGACAACTCCGCGCTTGGCAGTTCCGCGAGTGGCTCTACAGCACCGCCCGCGGCGCCGCTTGGCTACTCGTGCTCGTCGCGGGTTCCTTGGCGATCGCTTGCGCGGTCGATTTCTACCTCGACCGCTACATCGACAACGTCTCCGAAGAAGGGACGAGCACGCCGTTCTGGTTCCGAGTTCTGATGACCGTCGGCCAAGTGCTCCTCTTCGCCGCCGCCGCATATCTGCTCGTGCTGAGGGTGCGCGGGCCGTCGCTTGTCGCACTGGCGAGCCGGGCGGAGCGCGCGATCCCCGAGTTCGATCACCGCTTGGTCACGACGCTGCAACTCAGCCGGGCCGACGCCCAGGTCAAAGGGATGTCGCCGCAATTGATCGCGGCGGTCGAACAGGAAGCCGGAGAATTGTTGGCGTCGCGCAAACTCGGCGCGCTCGCGAACCCGAACCGGATCTTCTGGGCCATCGGACTTTACGCCGCGGTGTTGATCTTCGTGGCGGGCGTCGGAGCCATCGCCGGCGATCTCGCCTTCGTGCTGCTCCAGCGCCAAGCGCTGCTGAATGTGGACATCCCGCGCAACGTCGGGGTGGCCAACGAGAGCAAGCCGCTCTGGCCGAGCGGCGATTCCGTCGAACTCCGATTCCGGGTCACCGGGCCGATTTCCGACCACGCCACCGGGACCGTATTCGTGTTTCCCAAAGGTCAACCGCGCGAAAAGTATGTCGGCAAGTTCCTCGAACGCACCGACGACGGCGCGGCCGTCTTCACGGTGGCTCTGCCCCCATCGTCCGAGCCATTCACCTTCAAGGCGCGCTTCGGCGACGGCCGGTTGCTCACACCGGGCGAAGTCCGGTTCGAACCGCGCCCCGCCGTAAAGGAACTCGATGCGTGGCTCCGCTTGCCGAAGTACGTCGATCCCGATGGGCAACGCATCTACGAGCAAATCGCCAGCCAAGGGGAAGTGGTCGCCCACCCGGACTGCAGCGTGCGGATCACCGCGAGCGCGACGAAGCCGCTGAAATTGGCGACGCTGGTGCTCTTCGCCCGCGATGCCAAAGGGGTCGAATCGGTGTTGTCCCGCCCGGCCATGACACTGTCGGAGGATCGGCAATCGGCCGAAGCGACCTTCGACCTATCCAAATTCCCGACGGGCTATAGCGTCGAAATGCTCGACGACAACGACTTTCCCAACCTCAGCCCGCCGCGGCGGGGCATCTCGATCAGCCCCGACCGCGCGCCGGACGTGAGATTGCTCGACGAAGTGCTGAAGGCCCCCAAAGACCTCGGCCCCATCGACGATTACGAAGTCCGCGGGATGCCGCTCGCCAAGGACGGGCGGGTGCAGATCGCCTACGCGGCCCAATCCCCGCTCGGGATTTCGAGCGCGTGGGTGGTTTACCGCGTCTACGACCGCAAATTGAAGGACTGGACGAACTGGCAATTCCTTCCGCTCAAGCGCGTCGAAGCCGATGAATCGAGGGCCGACGTCGGCAAGTTCATCCCCGAACTCGGCGTCTTCGAACAGTACGATCACCTGCAATCCGTGGAGTTTTACCTGCTGCCGACGACCGACCCCGACTCGGTACCCCCGGGGCTGATCGCCGGCGGGCGTTACGGGTTCCTCACGGCCGCGCTGAGCAAACCGAGCGCGGACGGAACAAAACGTGCGGAACTCGAACAGGGCGATCAGGTTGAATACTACGTGGCCTGTTACGACCGAAAGTACGCTCTGGAAAAGGATGACCTCCGCAGCCGGTTGCAGCAACCGCCGAACGACCGCAACGCGCCCGGCCGCAAACCGGGCTTCTCCGAATCACGGATCAAAGACGTGGTGACGCAGAGCGAAGTCGAGGACTGGAACCGCCGCCGCTCCGAGAGCCGCGAGCGATTGCGGAGGTTGGAAGAACTGCAGCGGGGCGTCTTCAAACCGACCGCGGAGAAATAGCCCCGATCCCGCGTTGGCGGGAACTTTTCGGTTGCGAATGCCCTCCGAATGATGGATGCTTTACGTACCGCCGCGGATGTCGTTCCGCGGTTTCCCCGAGGTGATTTCATGACCCTCCGCCAGTTGGCCGCATCTCTCCTCACGGCCGCCTTGACCGTTTCCGCGGTCCCCACCCTCCGGGCCGCCGAACTCGACCCCGCCGCACAAAAGAAGCAGCAGCAAAAAGCCATCGCCGACGTCGAAGAAACCGCCCGCCGCATCACCACGTCCCTGCGCGTGCTCACGTACCAAAACGTGAGCGCGGACAAAGAAAAAGAACTCCTCGGCAAGATCGCCAAGGACTTGAACGCGCTCTCCAAAGATCAAATGCAGGCGGTGCTGACCCACCTCGACGCCTCCGCCAAATCGCCCGACCCCGACACGGCCACGGCCGAGCAGCGCGCCGCTTACGAGCAGCACAAGAAGATCGTGACCAAGCTCCGCGACCTGTTGAGCGAAGTCGATGCGCTGAAGTCGCTCGACCACGCCGCGGAGAAGCTCGAGCGCTACGCCCAAGAAGAATTCGACCTCCACCTCAAGGCGATCCGCAGCCAGTCCGCCGGTGCCACTCGGCCGCGCACCGGCCGCAAGCCGCTCGACGACCGCGAAGAGCAAGCCGATGCGCAGGGCGACCTCCGGGGCGACATGACCAGCTTCTTGAAGCAGACGGTCGTACTGCGGAGCAAGCTGACCGCCGAACAGAAAGAGCGCTACGATGCGGCCGAAGTCGCCGGTCGCGGCGGGCGCCTCATCGCCGAGATGGAACTGACGCGGATGTCCCTCAACAACGGCGACTTCAAAGCCGCCGGCGATCGGGAACTGGCGGCTTCGAAGGAATTGCAAGCTCTCGCCGTCGCCCTCCGCACGCCCCGCGATAAAGTCACCGCGCTCAAGGAAGCCCGGGATAAGATCGCCAAGGCCATCGCGACCCAGGCCGAGTTGAAGAAAGAGACCGAGAAGAAACCCGAGCCCAAGGATCTCGGAGTCAAGAAGGGCCAGGACCCGGTCAAGGAGCGGGCCAACGACCTCGCCGACAAGCAGGCGAAATTAGAATTCGACACGCGCGAAGCCCGCAAGACGCTCGAGCAAACGGCCAAGGAAGTCGCCGCGAAGATCACCCCGGCCGAATCGGAGATGCGCCGCGCCCAAGACGAACTCCGCATGGCCGACACCAAAGACGCCGCCGACGCCCAGAAGAATGCCGAGGAGCGGCTGATTGAGGCGAAGGCCGACCTCGACAAGCTGATCGCCGCCGCGGAGCTGGAAAAGACCGACGCGCTCGCCGCCGCGAAGAAAGCCGCCGAGGAAATCGACAAGGCGATCAAGGAGCAGACGGCCGCGAAGGAACTCACCGAGAAGAACGAGAAGAAACCCGACGCGCTGAAGCCCGCCGCCGACGCTCAGAAGGAAGTCGCCAAGAAGACCGAGGAGATCAAGAACCTGCCGTTGCCCGACGACAAAGCGGTGAAGGCCGCGCTCGAGAAAGCCGACGCCGCCGCGGACAAAGCCGCCGCCGACCTCGCTAAGAAAGATCCCGCCGAGGCCAAGCCGCAACAAGAAAAAGCCCTCGAAGCGCTGAAGGAAGCGAAGAAAGCGCTCGACGAGAAGATCGCCGCCATCGAAATGCGCCGCGACGACATCGCGAAGCTCGAAGACGCCGCGAAGAAGCTCGAGGAGTTGGTGAAGGACGAAAAGAAGGTCGCCGCGGACGCGGACAAAGCCGCGAAGAACGACGAGAAAGCCCCGAAGACCGACGACATCGCCAAGAAGCAAGAGGATCTCAAGCCGCCGACGAAGGAAGTCGGCGAGCAGGTGAAGGACGCCGCACCGGAAGCCGCGAAGAAGATCGACGAAGCGGCCAAGAACCAAGACATGGCCAAGGCCGACCTCGACAAGAACAAACCGATGCCCGCCGCGGCCGAAGCGAAGATGGCCGCGGAACAACTCGCCATGGCCAAAGACGAAGTCAACAAGAAGCTCGACGAATTGAAAGCGAAGGAGATCGCCGATCAAGCGGCGCTCCAACCGGATATGGTCGACGCCGCCGAGACGGCCAAGCAGGTCGCCAAGGCCATCGAAGAAGCGATGAAGGCCGCGGAAGAAGCCAAGAAAGCCGCAGAGCAACTCGGCCAGAAGCCCATGGATGGCGAACCGAAGCCGATAGACGCCCAGAAGAATTTGGCCGAGCTTCAAAAAGAGATCGCCAAGCAGGCCGAGAAGCTGATGCAGCCGGAAGCGGCCAAGGACGCCCAAGAAGCGGCCAAGGCCCTCGAAAAGGGGGACATCCCCAAAGCCGTCGAAGAGCAGCAGAAGGCGATCGACAAGTTGGACGAAGCGGCCAAAGCGATGCCGATGGCGGGCGAGCCGATGAAGGGCGAAGGCCAACTGATGCCCGGCGAAGCCAAGGACCCCGGCCAGCTCGCCAAGGCCCAAGAGAAACTCAAAGAAGCGACCGAAGCCCTCCAGCAATCGCAGCAGGCGAACATGGCCGCCCTAGCCGCGGTCGACCAAGCCAAGGCCCGAGCTCCGATGGCTGTCCAAGAGCAACTGAAACAAGCCGAAGCCAAACTTCAACAAGCCCAGCAGCAGCTGCAAATGGGCCAACCCGCCATGGCACAAACGGCGCAAGAGCAAGCCGCGGCGAAGCTGCAAGAAGCTCTCGGCGCTCTCAACCAAGCGGCCATGGCGATGGGCCAGCAACCCGCTCAACCCGGCCAGAATCAGCAAGCCCAAGCCAACCCGACGCCCGGGATGGGCATGGGTGAAATGGGCATGGGCATGACCCCCGGCATGGGGATGGGAATGGAAATGGGCATGACACCCGGCATGGGAATGGGGTTGGGCATGGGCCAAGAGAAGAACGATAGCCAAGCCGGCACCGGCGACCGCCAAGGGCCAGGCGAGAATAAGAAGACCGACTCGAGCGGCAAGAACGGTAACGGCAGAGGGTCGTTCATCGAGCTGCAGAAGAAGGAGCGCGACAAGGTCCAGCAGAACACCGAGGCCGCGTTCCCCGCCGAGTTCCGCGAACTCATCAAGCAGTACAACTTGAACATCAAGAACGGCGCGAAGCCCAAAGCCGGCGACAAATAACTTTCCGAGTCGGAGTCGGAAGCATTAGCGACGTTGCAAGCCGAACGTCGCTAACGCTTCCGACTCTGAAGTTTCAATCAAGATTCCCCCGGCGATCTCCCGATGCGCTTTCCCTCCTGCCTTTTGCTGCTCGCCTTGTTCGTCGGCGTCGGCACGCCAGCCCGCTCACCGGCCGCCGAAGAGAAAGTGAAGATCGACGATAAGACCAAAAAAGCGATGGAGCACGCCCTCGAGTGGCTCAAAGACACCCAAAACAAAGACGGTAGCTGGGGCAACAACTCGGCGATCACATCGTTCGTCGTCCTCGCGTTCATGTCGCAGGGCCACTTGCCCGGACAGGGGAAGTACGGTCCGGAAGTCGCCAAGGGGGTCCGCAACCTCGTCGCCGGCTCGCGAGAATCCGACGGCTACCTCGTCGGCAACACCGGCGGCAACATGTACGTCCACGGCATGGCCACGCTCGCCCTGTCCCAAGTCTGGGGCATGACGGGCGACGAGGAAGTGAAGAAGGTCTTGAAGAAAGCCGTCGATCTCATCTGCAAGACGCAAAACAGCGAAGGCGGCTGGCGCTATGAACCCCAACCCACCGGCGCCGACATTTCGGTGACGATCATGCAGGTCATGGCCCTCCGCGGCGCCAAGGACAGCGGCCTGCACGTGCCCGACGACAAGATGAAGAACGCCATCAATTACATCAACAAATGCCACGATCCGCGCAGCGGCGGCTACCGCTATCAAATCGGCGGCGGACCGGCCGGCTACGCCCGCACCGCCGCGGGGGTGTGCGTGCTCCAACTCTGCGGCGAGTACGACAAGAAAGAGATCGCGAGCGCGGTGAAATACTTGGACACCACCGGCGACGACCGCCAGCACTACTGGTACGGGGCCTACTACGCCGCCCACGCCTACCACCAAGTCGGCGGCAAAGAATGGGAAGCGTTCTACGACAAGATGAAGACCAAACTGCTGGGCAGTCAGCAGAACAACGGCTCGTGGAAGGACGCCAAAGAAGGGCACGTCGGCCCGGCCTACCAGACCGCGATCGCGATTCTCATCCTGTCCGTCCCGTCGCACTACCTGCCGATTTATCAGCGGTGAACCGCCGGGCCGACGATCGCGCCGAGACCGAGCACGGCGCGGTGGTCGAATCGGAACACTTTCACTTTCGCATCCCCGACCGGTCGGCCGTCCGCATCGGTCGGCCAAACCTGCGTCGATAATCGTTGCGACGCCACCCCTTTCGCCTGTTCGACCAGACCTTGGTTCAAGCGCCGGTCGTCGCCGTCACCGCCGTTCCGCAACACCGCGTACTCCACGAATCGCGCGTCCGCCGACGGCGGAAGGTAGAGCGTCCGACCCGCGTAGTATTGGGACCACTCGTACGGGTCGGTCAACCGATCTTCCGGTCGGATCTCCTTCGCCAAGAACTCCCCGGCCTCTCTGAACTCCACCCGGTTTTTGTGCAGTGGGGAGGTCAGGCTCGGGATGCAGATGGCGACCAACACGGCGACCCAGACCCACAGCGCCGCCGGGGAGCGGTAGAACGCGCCGAGCGACGGCCAACGGGCGAAACGCGCGAAACGCGCGAAGAGCGGTTCCAAGCCGGCCATAGCCAGATACACCGCGACGAACACGGCGGTGAGCAGGTGCCGCTCGGATGCATAGCTTTGAGAGTATGCCACCCGCGCGAGAGCGGTCAATTGGATGCCCGCGGTCGCCAGTAGCAGCAACCACTCCGGGTGCGTCCTAAACTTACCGCGGATCAGCACCAATCCGACGATTCCTAGCACCCCGATGGCGTAGTGCGACGCGCGCAAATATTCCTTGGCCATCGTCCACCCGGCGGTCCCGGCTTTTTCGATCCCCGAGCCACGGTCGGGGTCGGTCTGAATCTCGGCGAACAACGGCCCGTTCGCCGCCGCGCCGAATCCCGGCCGCACTGGTCCCGGCGCCGGCGTCCCGTCGATCACTTGCTTGCCCGAGGGCTTGTTCGTCAAACCGCCGATGAGCATCATGTACGGCGCGGCCGCGGCGCCCGTCCCCACCAACACGGCCGCGGCGCAGGCCAGCATGTTCGCGGGCGGACGCCAGCGGAGCGCGGCCAATCCGAGCAGCACGGTCAGCGCGCCGATCGTGACCGCGAGTCCCTCGGGCCGGACTAGGTAAGTACAGCCGGCGGCGACTCCACACAGGAGGGACCGACCGATGCTCTGCTTGCGGATTCCAGCGACCCCCAGCGCCAGCGCCGACGACAAGCCGAGAAAATAAAGCCCTTCGCTGAGGCCGTCGCTGGTAGCCCGCGCGGCCACGGGGAGGAATTGGAAGATCAACACCGCCGCGAAACCGCGGTCCTTGTCGAGGAGCATGCGGCCGAGCCAGTACATCGGGAAGACGGCGAGCACCATCGCCGCCGCCGCGGCGATCTGCGAAGCGAGGAGCAGTTGGTGCGGGCTGATCCGCTCGGGATCCGCCGGGGGGTCGATCCGTTTCAAGAGGAAGTAAGTCGCGTAGATCGTCGCGGGGTACCCCGGCGGTTGCTTGGCTTCCCGCAACACCGCGGGGAGCGTGCGCGGAATCGCCTCCGAAGCCGCGTCGCCGGGTATCAATTTCGGCTTGCCGTCGTTCGGCTTGAACAAGTTGACCGCGAGCTGCGCGAACCCGAGGCTGTCGCGGGCCGTCATGGCGCTGTTCGAGACGAGCCAAACGTGGAGCAGCAGCGAAGCGAGGAATAACCCGGCGAGGCGGAGTTGATCCGAGCGGTCCGTCACGCGGATGGGGGCCTTGGCTTCCATCCGCCCGCCGACAGGGTTCGACATCGCTCGGTATCCTCTTGTCAATCCGCCGCGCCAAGAGAAGATGCTAGAGTAGTCCGACCCGGAGCGTCAACCTGAACCGCGGGGTCGGGTGCGCCGACGGTTCTCGAATGTCTTACGGAACGATCCGGTTTCGTAGGTCACGCTCTGCGTGAAGCGGACCGGGAATTCAGTTCGGTCGATCGCGGGAAGCACATCACGCAGAGCGTGACCTACTGGTCCGTCTATAGCTATTTGTCACACTGGCCAATGCACCGTAGGGGCACCCCTTGTGGGTGCACTCGGCATTGGGGTGAACTCGGCATCCGGAACAGGGCACCCACAAGGGGTGCCCCTACGGTGGGAATGTGACAATTTGCAGCGGACGGTCCACTACAAAAACCGTTGGCACACCCGAGGGGGTCCGGTAGTGCTGATCATCGACGACGCCATCGCCATCGGCGACGACGAACTGAGTTGGACGTTCTCGCGTTCGGGCGGCCCCGGCGGTCAAAACGTCAACAAGGTCGCGTCCAAGGCCCAGCTTTCGTGGTTCCTCGACGGCAACACGACCGTATCGGACGCCGCGAAAGCGCGATTGCGCAAAGCCCACCCGGGCGCTTTGACACTGGACGGCCATTTTCTGATCACGTCGCAAGAGACGCGCGACCAAGCCCGCAACCGGGAAATCTGCTTGGAGAAACTGACCGAGTATCTGCGCGTCGCACTCGTGCCGCCGAAGACGCGCCGCGCCACCAAACCGACCAAATCCTCGAAGAAGCGGCGGGTCGCGGACAAGCGGCAGAACTCCGACCGCAAGCAGGCCCGCAAACCGGGGACGTGGGACTGAACGAAAACAGCGGGGGATCACCCCGCTGTTCCGTATCGGCATCGCCAGCGTCGTCGACTATTCGGGTACTTTCATACCGAGTGTCCCGGCCATACCGCGGACGAGGGAATCGCTCGGTTTGGACGTTTGCTGATAGCCCCACATCCCGCGGAGCACTTCGAAGCTCATCAGACCGCCCAACACAACGATGATCAAGCAGGGCAATAGCAACAGCGCGGGGAGCGGGCCCCACGTCGCCGGCTTGGCCACGACCGTACGGACCGGGGCGTCGTCTTCGTCGCGGCGCGTCCGCCGCATCGCGGCGCTGGCCGAAGCGCCTTCATCGGTCTCGATGTCGTCGAGCATCACATCGTCGGTGGCGGCGCGGCGACCGCCGCTCTTGCCCTTCCGCGCGACCGGGGCGTCGTCTTCGATCTCGATCGGTTCGTCGTCGACCAGCAACACTTGGCTGGCGCTGTCGTCGTCCGCGGGCATATCGTCGTCGCCCATGGCGATGTCGAAATCGGAGTTCTCGAGATCGGTGTCCGCCGCGTCGATGGCGACGACTTCGGAACCGGACTCTTCGTCCGAGACGATCGGCAGTTCGAAGTCGGTCTCGAAGATGTCGCCCTTGCCCGAGTCCTCCACCAGCGAATCGGTGACGCCGGAGTTATCCTCCAGACTGAGTTCGAATTCGCTGTCCGAGTCGTCCGCCGCTTTGCCGCCGGATCTCGGCGTGCTCAAGCGATTGGACGAGGCTCCGGGGGCATCGAGTGACAGTTCGAACTCGACGTCCGAATCGTCGCCATTGTTTTTCTCCAGCGACACGCCGCTGTCGGCGGGTTTGCGGAGGTTGATGCCGCTCTGTCCGCCGCGGGTGCCGGTGGAGACCGCGCCGCCGAGATCGACCTCTTCGGAGCTGTCCGTGTTGAGTTGGAGTTCGAACGAATCGCTGTCGGAATCGAGGCTGAGTTCGAATTCGCTGCTGCTGTCGTCCGAAGCGGGCTGGCCTTTCGGACCGGGGATCTTGGCCGAATCGGCGCCTTTCGATTTCCCGCCGCTCAGCTTGCGCGAACTCGGCGACTTGAGGATCCCGCTGCGCGGGCCGGAGAGATCGAGCGAGATTTCTTCGGTGAGCTCTTTGGCCGACTCTTTCTTCGACGGTGTCCTGTCGAGGCGGACATCGCTGTCGCCCGAATTTTTCGGCTTCTTCTTCGATACGCCGGAGTCGCCGGCGGGGAGCGTCAAGATGTTCTCGTCGCTATCGTCGAGCGACAGCGGCTTTTCCGCGGGGCGTTTCGGTTTCGAGGCGGGGGGCGGCAAGTCCAAACCGATTTCATCCGAGGAATCGCCCGCGAGGAACGCCGCTTCGCCGGGTTGCAAACCGGGATCGCTGGCTTGCCCGAGCGTGCGCGCGAGTTCGTCGATGTCGGCCGAGCGGAAGCGCAGGGTCGGCCCGTCGCGGAACGACTTGAGCGACTTCCATTCGCCCCGGAGTTTCCGCTTGAATTCCTCGGCGGGCAAGCCGATCTTTTGCGCGGCTTCGTCGAGGGTGTACGTCTGGGCCATAGTGGATACTCACGCCGACGGGGGCGATGGGGTGCCTAGAGTTGTTAATTTACCCAATTTTAGCCGGTGTGCGAGAGATCGCAAGCGCGCACTTGCCGGAATCGGGTTTCGAGATCGGCAGAACCGCCCCATTCCGACTTCCCGGCAAAGTGCGGCCGCGAGTTCGCAGGGGTTTTCCCCTTCCCCTTCGCAGGGGCCGCTGTATAAACAGGAGTGTTGGGGGCGTAGCTCAATTGGTTAGAGCACCGGACTGTCGCTCCGGAGGTTGCGGGTTCGACCCCCGTCGCCCTCGTTCATGCAAATCACCGCAGCCCGCCGCAAATGAGCGCCGGGCTCCTTTTTTTCAGGCACTTCACCGATCCCGTCTCCTTCGCCCCCCGAATTCGCAGAACTGCATATTTGTGCAACCGGATGCGGGTCGATGCACACCGTCGGTACATCTTTTGGTACATCCCTTCGCACCTCACTTGGACCGTTCGGTGCGGTGTCGACGCCCAGCACGAGCCCCGGCAATTTGCCGACGGCGCCGGTGAGATCGTGGAGTCGCCGGTGCGAATAGCGGGCCGTTTGCTCGGGCTTGGAATGGCCGGCGAGCTCCTGGAGAGTCCGCAGATCGATCCCCGCCCGCCCGCCGAGCGTCAAGAAGGAGTGTCGGATCGCGTGGAAGTCCGCATAGAGCGGACCGTCCGACCCCGCGACGACGTAGGGGATGCCCGCGACTTCGAGGTCGATCCGCAGCATCTCCGCGGCCCGGTGCCCCGTCGCCCACGTCCCGCCCCAAATTTTCGAGTTCCCCGGTCGGCCTGCGAGGTAGACCCTCAGTGAGTCCGCGACATCGCGGGGGAGGGGCTGCACTTTCGGTTTCCGGGATTTGTTGAACTGGGCTGCGAGCGTCACCGTTGGTGAAGCCGTTCCCAGTGCGAAGTCATTGCTCGTCAGGTTGGCGAGGGCGCTCGCACGAAAGCCGGTCCCGGCGGCGATGAGGTAGAGTTGGTATCGATCTTCCCCGATCAATCCGCGGAAGGGTCGGGTACTCGCCCTTGCAGCACCAAATAGGACATGCAGCTCTTCGACAGTGAGCTCGCGACGCCCCCGGCGAACATCGACCGATGCGTTGAGCAGTTCGAGAGAGTCGAGCGGGTTCGATCCGATCCGCTTCACTTTCGCGAGCCAGCGAAAGAAGCCGCGAATCGCGCGGACGTAGTGGTTCACCGTCTGGGGGCCGGCTCCCTTCCCTGCGCGGAGCGCCAGAGCTTCGACAGTCTGTCGGGGGAACGCGCGGCCCTTTCCATTGCCAGCTGCAAGGAGGCCGTGCCGCTTGACGGCGCCGCGGAGGGCGCTTCCCGAAATTCCCAAGAGCGCCGATGCCTCGGCCGGAGTGAATGTGGCCTGTCTGTCCGGTAGCGGAACGGAGCGAGCATCCAAGCGACGCTCGTTCAGCCACTCGGCGACCCGGACGGGTTCGGCGTCCCGCGCGAAGGCGAAGCCGCAGCCGGTCAAGATCGCGCCGATCCGCTTGCGGGTCTGGTCGATGTGTTCAGGAGTATCGCCCTTCGATGCCAGCACGGCAGCGTAATCGTCGAGATGGTCGAGCAGCGGTCGGGCGGCATGCTCCTCGGCCGGGTCGAAGAGCCCGATGCGCCGCCGCTCGGCTTTCTTCACCAACTCGGCGAGCATCATCCGTGCGGCGGACTTGTCGGCTGTCAGTGGTGTTCGCCGTTCTCGGCCGTCGCCATCGGTGTATTTTCCGTACCACTTCCGCGAGGGCTTCAGGTACTTTGCGCCGCATTTGGTGAGGGGGTAGGTGACGAGTTTGCCAGCCGCGAGGAAACGGACGTAGGTCTTGCCACCCTCCTCGACAATGGGAGCATTTTTTGGAAGTGGGACCGTTTTAGTCGGCTTGAAGAGCGTGGCCATAATTCACCTGGTGTCGAATCCCGTCTTCCTGAATCCGCAAGTCAACCATGCGGATGAAGCGATGGACTCACTGCGTGAAGAAGTATACCAGCACGCCCAATGCGTGCTGGTTGGGATACGGGCTACAGGGGCGGAGTGCCGCCCTCGAAAGCATCCGGGCAATCGATTTTCGATAACGGGCTGATGCGATCCCAAGTCATGGTGTGATCTCTCCCGCCGACAATCCGCAGCAGCGCCGAAATGGACAATCGAAATGTTGGATTCAGCGAACTTTCCCACGTGAGCCCACTCCGTGCCCATATGAGTCGATCGCATACCAGGCGCGGTTCATGAGCATGGCGCAAACACGCGTGTGCAAGAGTCGAACGTTGGGCCGCAGACCGTGAGGAAGTACATCCGCGAAGAATGCGAGCCCATCGCCGTCGGCTTCCGCATCGCATCCGGCGACGCTGGAGATCGAGCAGCCGGGCTGCGGTCATGACGTGCCCTCCGAGCCACCATTCAGGTTCGGTCTGATCCGAGCCTTCCGGCGGTATTGCTGTACTGGTTCGTCCGACAGAGCCTCCACTGAGTCCTTCTTGGAGTCCGGCTCGCGGACTGAGATATCTCTCGCATTCGGCATGTGCGGTGCACCGACAGAACCCGACACAACTTCGGTATCTCCAGGGGTTTCTGCAATTGTCTGATGAGGGTACCCAGTAGTGTCGGAGAGTCCGATCCCCTCCTCGCCATCAGTCTCGTCGGTCTCTGTCGGGTTTTGTCGGTTGGCGTGTCCCTCCTTCAGATCGAGAATGAAAACGCGACTGGGCCTGCCCCCTTTCTCGTTCTGTACCGGCGGAGCCCATTCGCCCACGCCAGCAGAAACGAGCGCTTCGAGTGTACCCTCAGCGTGTCCAGCCGTAGGGTACTTCGTACCGTTGATCCGTTGCAAGTCTCTCGGCTTGATCCTCCCTCCCTTGCGTTGGATCAGTTCGACTAGGTGACGGGTTTCGCGGTCTTCCGGTTGTTCCGCAAGCATGGAGTAAACGCGCTCAGCCTCGTGGCCGAACCACTCCGAGATGGTGATCGCCCCCCGCATCGATGCCTCCGAAATGCTCGCGACCGAAGGATCGACTCCTCCCGCCACGCACGAGACCGCGTGATGGATCAATGCCAGGCGGAGGGAGATACGAGCCAATTTGGGCAAGGACGCCGACATCGGTCCCCCGTCGAGGTTTTCCGCCAGGGCCGCACACTGGTCATGAAAGTCTTTCCAGAGTTGCAGTGCAGCGGGCTCGAGCCGCACGGTGGCCGGGCCGATTTCAGGATCGTAGGGCAGGTCTCGCAAGGCGAGCACCACCTCCCGAAACCGGGCTTCGACTTCCGGATCGAGTTCGGCGTCGGTGAAGCGCGGACAGTGTTTGGGAGGATAGGCGATCAGAAAGCGTGCCATAAGTCCGGACGCTATGAAGGAGGGATTGCTCAACAGCTCCTTGAGGATGCCGGGTTGAATCCCGCCCGAGATCGAAACGATCCCCCACTTGATGCGGACTTGCCGCGGCGTTCCCGGAGTCGCGGTACGCCGCTGGTAATTGACGGGATGCCCCTCGAAAAAAGAGAGCCACTTGGGTGCATCGGATCCGCCCGATTTCCCTTTGTAGCGCGCGAATGAGAGGAACCAGTTGGCGAGTTCATCCTGTAGTACGAAGAGGCCTTTGGGCGATGTCAGCAAATTTTCGACGAGACGTTCGATCGTGATGTCGTCGGCGATGAAATACTCGTGTCCGGGGGGCTTCGGTTTTTTCTTGCCATCCGGATCTTGCTGGTATGCTTTTAGCTCTTCGGCATACATAGCCACGGCGCGGACAAATTCGGCTTCCAGTTCGTCTTCGATGCTTTGGGCGATACCGATGACCGGCTCGGCGGACGGGCTCTTGCCTGTGCCGCTGTCGGCAACGACAACGACGTACAGAATCGGCAACTGCTTCCATCCGCGTTTGGGCGAAGCGATGAGTGCTCCGCCGATTGCAGCGCCCAACAACGCCAGAGCCGGGAGGACTGCGAATGCTGGGTCGCAGCCGATCGCGGCCGCTTGGCCTTCTACGTAAGCACGAATCGGCTCTGGTAAGGCATCCAGCGGAAACGGTAGGAATTTGGGCATCAGCAGGCGGCCCGAGGGATATTCCTGCTTCGGACCCGGCGCTCGGGGGATGTGGAATTCCCCGACGGCGGACATTTTGATTTCAGTCGCTTGGGCGTACTCGACGGCGTGCTCTAAGTATTTGGCCAGCTCGGCTCCACGCTGTTGCCAAGTTTGATCCTTTCGCATTTCATCGGTAAGCCAAGCCCGCACGTCCTTCGCGCCTGTGGGTGGGAACGACATCCCGATCCTTCGATTGAGGGTCTTGGTGAGTTCTCGTGCAAGTTTCTCGGCGCCTTCACGACCCGGCCACCGGCCATCTTCTTTCTGGTCGTTCTCGCCCAGGACGATGATCGTCAGATCCCGGGGGAACTTTTTGAGTAGATCCGCTAGGTAATTTCCACCACCACTGTTGAAAGGCCGTCCGACGCAGCTCAACCCTGCCATGGTCATCGCAACGGTATCCGTCATCCCTTCGACGAGATAGAGCGTGCCGCTCAAAGTGTCTACGATATCACGGTAAACCAACCCACGCCGGCTGCCCGAAAGGCATTTCTTTTCGACACTTTTTCCGTTTTCGAAATGCTGACGGCGGAGGAATAGTGCAGCGCTCGGCGGGGTAATAGTGCAGCGCTGGATGGGGGGTGATTTCTTATTATTCGCCAGCGGTTTTTTGAGCA
>JAYTBD010000550.1:0-3947 GCA_043737155.1 Fimbriiglobus sp.
CGACACGGGCAAGGTCAAAGCGGCCCGGCCCATCGTGCTCACCCACGCCGGCGATGGTAGCGGACGGACGTTCGTGGCGCTGCAACACGGGTTGGTTGAAATCATCCCGAAGACCGACTCCGCGAAGAGCGAACTCTTCCTCGATCTGCAATCGAAGGTGCTCTTCAAGGACAACGAGAACGAACAGGGCCTGCTCGGGCTGGCCTTCCACCCGAAGTTCAAGACCAACGGCGAGTTCTTCGTCTTCTACACGGACAAGAGCAAGAAACTAGAGAACGTCGTCAGCCGGTTCCGCGTCAGCAAAGACGACCCGAACAAGGCCGACCCGAAATCGGAGGAAGAACTCATCCGTTTCAGCCACAAATACTGGAATCACGACGGCGGCACACTGGCGTTCGGCCCGGATGGGTTCCTGTACATCGTGGTGGGCGACGGTGGCTCCGGCGGCGACCCGGACGACCACGGCCAAGCGCTGAACACCCACCTCGGCAAGATCCTCCGCATCGATGTCGACGGCAAAGGGGACAAGGCGCCGTATGCGATTCCCA
Organism: Fimbriiglobus sp.; assembly: GCA_043737155.1. Taxonomy (GTDB): domain Bacteria; phylum Planctomycetota; class Planctomycetia; order Gemmatales; family Gemmataceae; genus JALHQU01. The sequence goes on from JAYTBD010000550.1 coordinate 549, forward strand.
AAGACAACCCCTTCGCGAGCACCGACAAAGCCATGCCGGAGATTTATGCGTACGGGTTGCGCAATCCGTGGCGGCTGAGCTTCGACCGCAAGACCGGACGCGGGTGGATGGGCGATGTCGGCCAGAATCTGTGGGAAGAAATCAACCTGTTGGAGAAGGGTGCGAACTACGGCTGGCGGCGCCGGGAATCGCTGCACCCGTTCGGGGCCGACGGCCACGGGCCGAAGAAGGAGATGACCGACCCGATTTGGGAATACCACCACGAACTCGGCAAGAGCATCACGGGCGGCCACGTCTACCGCGGCAAGGCCTTCCCCGAACTCGACGGGCACTACATCTACGCCGACTATGTTTCGTCGAAGATCTTCGCGCTGAAGTACGACGACGAGAAGAAGCGAGTCGTGGCGAATCGGCCGTTCGCGGATATCAGTCAAGTGATCATGTCGTTCGGCGAAGACGAGGCCGGCGAGATTTACTGGATGAACGATTCGCCGAACGGGACGGGGCTGTTCCAACCGGCGAAGAAGTGAGGGAGAACCGCGAGCCGGGTCGCGTGAGCGCCCCGAGGAATCGAATCTCCGGGCGCTCACGCGACCCGGCTCGCGGATTTCGCAACCGTATTCCCACCACCCCCCGAGCGTATCCGATGGTTTCCACCCCGCCCCGGTTCGCGGCACGCTTGGCCGGGGTCGGACTCGTCGTGTTCTTGGCGAACGCGGGCCTGCTAGTGCTGCAACTCGTCGCCGGTAAGCTGATGTCGCCGTTCGTCGGTTCGTCGCTGTCGACGTGGACGGTGGTCATCGCGGCGTTCCTCACGGGGATCGCCTTCGGCAACGCCATCGGCGGGCGGATCGCGGACCGAGCGGCCACGCCCGGCAAGCTCGTCCAGTTCCTGATTTTCGGGGCGATCGCGGCCCTGTGGATGATCGCGCTGCCGGAGATCTTGCAGGGAACCGGCGCGTACAAGATTCTCGAACTCGGGGTCCGCATCCCCGTGTTGGCGTTCGCGCTCTGCTTCCCCGCCGGGTTCGCGCTGTCGCTGCTCACGCCGATGGCCATCCGCATTTGCGTGCCGGACGTGCAGCACACGGGCAGCGTCTCGGGGCTGGTGTTCGCGCTCAGCACGCTCGGTTGCCTGCTCGGGAATTACCTGACAGGGTTCGAGTTGATCCCGCGAATGGAATTGAACTGGATCGTCGCGGCGGTGGCGCTGCTGTTGATCCTGACGGCGGCGGTGGTCTACGCCGTCGTGCGCAACAACCCCCCGTTCGAAGCGGTGGCGCCGAGCTCGGCCCTCTCGCCCACCGCGACGCCATCGCTCCCCCTGCGGCTCGCTTGCGTGATCGTCTTCGCGTGCAGCTTCGCCGGGATGACTTTGGAACTGACGGCCGTGCGGTTGCTCGCCCCGGTGCTCGGGGTATCGCTGTTCACTTGGACCGGCGTCATCGGCGTGATGCTCGCGGGGACGGCGCTCGGCAACTTCGCCGGCGGCCGACTCGCCGACCGCGGCAGTCGCTCGGTGCATCCCAACCGACTCGCCCTCTCACTCGGTTGGAGCCTGATCTTCTGCGGGCTGGCGACCGTCCTCGTCATTCTCGCGTTCGTCGTGCTGCAGAACGCCCCGATCTTCGGCATTCCGACGGAGCCGGACGAACAGCCCTCGAGGTCGTTCTCGTCGTTCGGGATCATCGAGCGCGTCCTCGCGTGGACCTTCGCCCTCTTCTTCCTGCCGATGTTCGGACTCGGACTGATCTCCCCGCAGGTGATCCGCATGGCGGTGCCGAACGTCGGTTCCGTGGGCCGCGTGGCCGGGACGGTCTACGCGTGGAGCATCGCCGGCGCCATCGCGGGCACCTTCGCCACCGGGTACGTGCTGATCTCGTCGCTCGGGGTGAACAACACCATCCTGCTTGCGGCGGCATTGCCCTGTTTCGTGCTGCCGCTGATCGCGGTCAGCAGGGTCGCCACCGAGGCCAAGGAAAACGGCAAGAACATCACCGTGCCGCTCGTCTTGGAATCGGGCGCGATGCTCTACGCGTTGGCCGCGACGCTCGGGGCCGTGTTCGGCGGGTTCGTGCTGAGCTTCCAGCAAACCCGCGACGGATCGAGCCGGGACGGCATGGTGGTGAACGCGCTGCTCGAAACGAACTACTACACGATCCGCATCGCCAACGCCGAACCGGCCATCGCGCTGACCCCGCCGACGATGCCGCTGCAAGCGGTGGCCGGGGTGAACCTCGATCCGCAGCCGCAGTTCTACCGGGATATGATCCTCGACAACCTGCGGCACTCGCAGGTGAACATGCAGGACCCGACCTACCTGCACTACAAACACGAGCACTTCCAACTGGAAATCGTCCGGCAGATGAAAGAGCGCACGCCCGAGAAGCAGAGCGTGCTCGTCATCGGCGGCGGCGGATACACCTTCCCGCGCTGCACGCGCGTGCTGATCCCCACGGCATCGGTCGACGTGGTCGAGATCGACCCCGGCGTCACGCGGATGGCCAAGGAAAAGCTCGGGCTGCTCGACGAGTGGAAGATCCGGTCGATCCACATGGACGGCCGGCAGTTCGTCGCGGAGAAGTCGCTGCCGGGGGCGTACGACTTGGTCACGCTCGACGCCGTGAACGACCTGTCCGTGCCGTCGCACCTGATGACGAAGGAGTTCAACGAGTCGGTGAAGAAAACACTGGCGCCGGGCGGCGTGTACTTGGTCACGGTGATCGACCTCGTCGAAACGGGGCAGCTTTGGAAAGCGGCCGCGCATACTTTGCGCGAGAGTTTCGAGCAGGTCGAAATGGTCTTTCCGACCGACGCTTTCGACGAGAACGATCCGAGCCACGCGGGCCGCAGTGTCATCGTGCTGTACGCTTCGGACGCCCCGCTCGACGCCGGGAAACTGCGCGCGGCCACGGTGAAGCAAGCGGGCCGCGAGCCGAACACGGCGATTGTCGGCCGGGACATTCTGGAGGCGATGCTCGCCTTCGATGCGGGCTTGGAAATCCGCTTGCTACCCAGGTTGAACTCGGACGACCGACAGAAACTCGCGGCGCGGAAAGCGGATTGGACCGAGTACCGGCACCTGTCCCAGTTGCAAATGGCCTACGAAGGCCATCGCGATTATCTCATTCGGAGGCAAGGGGAATTGGACGAGCCGAAACGGACGGCGGATCTGGAAGAGGCGACCCGCGAAGAACGCGCGACGCGCGACAAGCTGAGCGCGTATCGCGGGAAGTGGCTCGCCTACGTCAAACCGATGATCGAGCTGGCCAAGGCGAACAACGTCACGCTCGCCAAGAAGATCATTCTGACCGATCAGTTCTGCCCGACGGACAATCTGATGATGGACGTGTTCAAGAAGCGATAACACGAAAAAAGCGGCCCGCCGGTATCCCTCGC
>JAYTBD010000551.1:0-1500 GCA_043737155.1 Fimbriiglobus sp.
GAAGGGCCAGGCATTGCCTACGACTGGTTCGAGGTCGAAGGGCCGATGGTCGATCAGTGGCCGCCCGAAAGCCGGAGTCGGCTCTTCGGCAACAAGCCATTGGCCCAGTGGAATGAGAAGCCCAAATCCGGAGCCGTCACGCCACTCGGGCCGGACGCGGTGTCGCTCCTGCAGAGCTTCGCCGACCGTGCGTATCGTCGCCCCGTGACAAAAACGGACATTGACCCGTACATCTCGCTTGTCGAACAGCAGTGGTCGCGGGGCCAATCACTGCAAGAAGCATTACTCGCCGGGTATCAGGCGCTGCTGTGCTCGCCCGATTTTCTCTTCGTCGGTCTCGAAGGAGAAGGACGTGACGGCAAGGACAAAACCGCATTTGCCCTGGCCTCTCGCCTCTCGTATTTCGTGTGGAACTCCATGCCCGACACGACACTACGTGACCTGGCGGCCAACGGCAAACTACGAGAACCGGCCATTTTGAAAGCCCAGTTGGATCGGTTGCTCGGCGATCCACGATCCGAGCGGTTCGTCGCGCATTTCCTTGACGAATGGCTGGACATGAAGAAACTCGACTTCACCACGCCCGACCCCCAACTGTATCCCGAATTCGATCCCTGGCTGCGAGACTCAATGCTGGCCGAGACGCAGCAGACATTCCGCAAGCTACTGATGGAGAATCGCGGGATCGGCCAGTTGATCCAATCCGATACCATCCTCGTCAATCAGCGACTGGCGGAGCATTACGGCATCCGTGGCGTGAACGGCTCGGAGTTGCGCCCGGTGAAGGTGGACAAAACGATGCATCGCGGCGGATTTTTGACACAGGCGTCGGTGTTGCGCGTGACCGCGAACGGCACATCGACCTCACCTGTACTACGAGGTGTGTGGATCGCCGAACGGATGCTCGGCATCCCACGCAATCCGCCGCCGCCAAACATTCCAGCCGTCGAACCGGACGCCACCGGAGCCGTGACCATCCGGCAGATGATCGAGAAGCATCGTGCCGATCCTGTCTGTGCCTCGTGCCACGCCCACATGGATCCGTATGGCTTGGCCCTCGAGAATTTCGATGTCATCGGCGGTTGGCGCGACCGTTACCGGCTCTCCGGTCAGCCGAAGAAAGTCGCCCAAGGCAAGGAGATGGTCGAAGAACCATCCCTTGTTGTCGTCGGCGGGATCGGCAACCCATACCGGGCCAAAATACGACTCGGCCCCAAAGTCGACGCCACCGGTGAACTCGACGACGGGCAGAAGTTCGACGATCTTGCCGGTCTACAATCCCTCCTGATGAAGGATGAAGACAGGCTCGCGCGGAATCTCCTGCGTCAGTGGACGGTCTATGCTACCGGAGCAGGTAATCGCTTCTCGGATCGCGATGCGGTCGAGGCGGCACTCTCCCGCACCCGGACAAGCAGCCACGGCCTACGATCCTTGCTGCACGAGGTCGTGCAAAGTGAAGCCTTTCGCCGCGCGGGAGCGGCGGGTGCATCGCGCAAGTAA
>JAYTBD010000552.1:0-9487 GCA_043737155.1 Fimbriiglobus sp.
TTCGGGCACCCACAAGGGGTGCCCCTACTTCTTCTTCTCTTGATCCACGGCCGCGAACAGCTTAATCGCGTGACCTTTGATGTCGAGCTTCACGTTCAACTCTTCGCCGCCGGCGATCGTCAACTTCAGCGTGTCGCGGCCGATTGGTCCGGACTTGCCGAAGGTTTTCCCGATGACGCCGGTGTACTTGTCCGCGGCGAGGTCCTTCTCCACCGCCCGCCCGAATTGCGCGGCGGAGATTTCGAGCGACAGCATCGGCAGCTTCTTCGGTTTCGCATCGAGGTAGGCCTTCAGAGGCTTGATGTCCCCGTCGATGCCGAGCGCCACGAGATCCTCGGAAGTGGCGATCCAGACAGTTTCGGTGCCGAACGGATCCTTCAATTTCATGTTGGTAAAGTTGCCCTCGTGGACGTTGCGCTCGCCGATTTTCTCCGCGTCGAACTTGACGCTCGCTTCGCCGCCCATGAGGAACGGGGCGAATTCCTTCAGCACTGTTTCGAGTTCGCCGCCCTTGTCCGCTTTGGCCGCAGCTTGGAGGCGGAGAGTATCGTCCTTGCCCGACTTGGCGATGAGCAACCCGAGTTGCAGGTCGTCGTTTTTTAACGACGGAGACACGGCGTCGACCAATTTGGTGACCAAGGGTTTGGCGTCGTCGTTGGCCCCGGCGAGGGCGTCGTCGAAAAGAACGTCGATGAGCTTGGCGAGTTTCTGGTGCGTACCCGACGGGATCTTCGCGATCAATGCCAAGGAGAGCAGCGGGTCCTTGCCCACGGATGCGCTCGCGGCCGTACTCTCGCGATAGACCCACGATTTCAGGGTCTTCTCGAGCGCCGTCTTCGGCTTCGCGACGAGCTTGATGCGCGTCGAGATAACATCGGCCTTCGGGTCGGCGTCGAGTGAAACGGTCAGATCCTTGCCATCTTCCACCATCGTTTTCACCATGTCGACGCCGACGTCGAGCAGTCCCCGGCGGGCTTGCTTCTGCAGTTCGCTACCGCCGAAATCCTTCGTCATTTCGACCAACTGCAACTCGATTTGACCGAGCATCACTTTCTTCACATCGGTCGGAAAGCGATCCCAGTGGACGGTCGCCGCGGCGATCGATTTAACGGGGACGGCGAAGAAATCCGCGGGTTTGATCACCGTCTCGGCATCGATGCTTCTGACGTTGCGAATCGTGGCGTAGGCGTAGCCGTGGAGGAAGCGGAAGTGGATCGAGCCGACGGGGATCTGCGGGATGTCGATGGTGTAGACGTCCTCCTTGCCCTTCTTGGCTTCGACGTTCAACTTGTCCTTCAGCAGCCCGAGGAACGCGGTTTCGTCCTTGATGGGAACCAGGACCACGACGGCGCTGTCGGCGATGTTCTCGGAGATGCGCACGTAGCCGCCGAAGGGTTTCGTCGCGTCCAAACCTTCCAAACCTTTCTCGCCCGCGCCGAGAGTCTTGATCATCTCGGCGAATTGCTTGCCCGCTTCGGGCTGTATCAAAATGTCGCCGGCGTATTCGATGATCGGTGTCAGATCGGTCACGGCCTTGACGCGGACCTCGATGGCGGGAGCGGGCGGTTCGGCGGCGAGGGAGTAAACGGGCGCCCAAGCGATGGCCATCAAGACGAGCAAGCGTTTCACAGAAAATCTCCGGGTCTGGGAATTGATCGGGGGACATACCCGCGCGGGCGTTCGCGGGTGTCATGCTTTTGGCGGTTCCGTAAAACACCGCTTCGCACGCAAACGGATGGGGCGAATCGATGAGCCAGAAGACGTGGGGCGGTCGGTTCACCGGCGGCACCGATCAGCGCGTGGAGCAATTCACCGAATCGATCGGCGTCGACCGGAGGTTGTACCGGCACGACATCGTCGCCAGCCAAGCCCACGCGTCGATGCTCGCCGAAGTCGGGTTGATCTCCGCCGAGGAATCCGCGCGCATCGTGGCGGCGCTCGAGGCGATCGGGTTGGAAATCGAAGCCGGGCAAATGGAGTATTCCATCGGCCTCGAAGACATCCACACGCACATCGAACGGGCGCTGATCTCCCGGCTCGGCGATGTCGGCCGCAAGTTGCACACGGGTCGCAGCCGGAACGATCAAGTCGTGACGGACGTGAAGCTGTGGGTCCGCGAAGCGATCGATCGCATCGACGAGTGCTTGGTGGAATTGCAGCGGGCGTTCGTCGAATCGGCCGCGCGTGAGCAGGACGTGATCATGCCGGGGTACACGCACCTCCAGCGGGCGCAGCCGATCCTCGCGGCCCATTATTACTTGGCTTACGTGGAGAAATTCCAGCGTGACCGCGAGCGCTTGGCCGACTGCCGGAAGCGGACCAACGTGCTTTCGCTCGGCGCCGCGGCGCTCGCCGGGAGTTCGCTGCCCATCGACCGCGAGAGCGTGCGGGTGAAGCTCGGGTTCGATTCGGTCGCGCGCAACAGTTTGGATGTGTCGAGCGACCGCGATTTCCTCGTCGAGTTCGTCTTCGACCTGTCGATGATCGCGATCCACCTCAGCGGCTGGGCCGAGGAGTGGGCCATTTGGTCCACGACCGAATTCAATTTCATCGAACTGCCCGACGCCTTTTGCACCGGCAGCAGCATCATGCCGCACAAGAAGAACCCGGACGTGCTCGAACTGACGCGGGGCAAAACGGGGCGGGTCATCGGCGCGCTACAACAATTGTTGGTGCTATTGAAGGGTCTGCCGCTCGCGTATAACCGCGATTTGCAGGAGGACAAGGCCGCGCTGTTCGATGCCTTCGACACCGTCGAAGGATGCCTGAGTGTCGCGGCCCCGTTGGTGGCGCAGACGAAACTGCGCCGCGAGGTGTTGGCGGCGCGGATTGAAGACGGCTTCTTGGACGCGACGACGCTGATGGAATCGCTGATCTCGCGCGGGGTGCCGATGCGGACCGCGCACGAAGCGGTGGGCGCATTGGTGAAGCAAGCCGAAGACACCGGGGGCCGGTTGGTCGACTTGCCGGTGATCGCATTCGAAGCGGTCGCCCCCGGCAACGGGGACGCGGTGCGGGCGTCCTTGGGCGTGGCCAACGCTATCGCGGCGTTCCGCAGCTACGGCTCCACGGCCCCGGCGGAAGTGGCCCACCAACTCGCCGCGTGGCAAGACCGGCTGGCCTGACATGGAACTTTTTCGTTTTGACTCCGCAACCATCGAGCGCGGTGACGCCGGCCCGATCCTGCGCGATTTCACCTGGGTCGGCCACGCCGGGGAGTCGTGGGCCATCGTCGGCCCCAACGGGTGCGGGAAAACGACGCTCTTGGAAGCCCTCGCCGGCAAGCACCGCATCACGCGCGGCACGCGCTCGATTCGCGATTCGGTGGCGTCGGTCGCCTTCCGCGAGGATTCGCAACTCTTTTCCCCCGCCAATTTCTACTACCAGCAGCGCTTCGAATTCAACGAACCCGACGATTGCCCGACCGCGCGGGAGTTCTTGCAAGCGGGGACCCAGAACCCCATCGATGCCGTCGTCGATCAATTCCATCTCGCAGCGTTGCTCGATTTGAAATTGCTGAAACTATCCAATGGCCAACAGCGCCGATTGCGGATCGCAAAAGGATTGCTGAAACGCCCCGCCCTGCTGTTGCTCGACGACCCGTTCTCCGGCCTCGATACGGCGATGCGGGCGGAGTTGGACGGACACCTCGGACGGTTGTGTGACAGCGGGTTGTCAGTGGTGCTGACCTGCCGGGCGGATGCGGTGCCGAGTTGGGTGTCGCACACGCTCGTGTTGGGAAGTGACCGCGTAGGTCGGGGCGAGTCTGCGAGGCCCGACGCCACGCCGATGTCTGGCCTCGCAGAGTCGACCCGACCTACGGGAGAACCCATCATCGAGATGTCGGATGTCACCGTCCGGCACGGCGGTCTATCGATCCTTCAAAATGTCAATTGGCGCGTCCATCGCGGTGAACGCTGGGCGATCCTCGGGCCGAACGGCTCCGGCAAGACGACGCTGCTCAGCCTCCTCTGCGGCGATCATCCGCAAGCTTTCGGTAACGATACCCGTCTCTTCGGCCAGCGCCGCGGCAGCGGGGAAACCATCTGGGACGTGAAGCGCCGCATCGGCTTGGTGTCCCCCGAGATGCACCAATATTTCCCGCGCATGCTCACGGCGCGCGAAGCGGTCGCGTCCGGATTCGGCGATCGGTTCGCATCGGAAAAGCTGACCGACGAACAGAGCGGGCGGATCGACGAATTGCTGGATCGATTCGACCTACGCGAGATTGTAGGCAAACGCTGGTGGCAACTTTCCACCGGAGCGCAGCGGCAACTGCTGTTCCTGCGGGCCATCGTCAAACAGTCGGAGCTATTAATTCTCGATGAACCATTCCAAGGTCTGGACGTATCCGCGATCCGGCGCGTCCAGCATTGGTTGACCACTGAACTAACACCTGCGCAGACCTTGTTGCTCGTCGTCCACAACCGTGCGGAGTTGCCCGCGGGGATCACGCACACATTGCAATTGCACGAGGGCCGGGTCGTCGGAGTGGCATCGTCCCCGTTAGCCGGACGCGCTAGCGACGGCGACGAATCGGTTGCCGGGTTTACGAACGAAACCGAGATCCCCGGATCGTAGCCGTCGCTAGCGCGTCCGGCTAACTATGTTTATCGCCATCACCACAGAGGCCACTCCATGTCGTCGCTCGATGCCGCCAAGGTCGGGTTCGCCACCGTCGATGCCGATGCGGCGCTCAAGGAACGCGCCCTTCAATTCTTGGAGACATGGCTCACCCGACCCGAATACGCGGCCTACCGCCCGCAGATCGAATGGCTCATCGCCGAGGCGCGCTGGTCGTTCCTGCTCGATTCCTTCTATCAAATCCTCCCCTTCGGCACCGGCGGTTGCCGGGGGTCCGTCGGCATCGGGCCCAACCGGATGAACCTATGGACGCTCGGCGCCAGCCTCCAAGGACACTCGGAGTACTTGAAGCAAAAGTTCCCCGGCCACGCCAAGCTCGGCGTCGTGCTCGCTTACGACGTCCGCAAATTCATGGACAAACGCGGCTTCTACAACCCGGCCCTGCCGAACCCGGTGCTGACCCTCACGAGCCGGAATTTCTGCGAGTACGCGGCCGGGGTCTACGCCGCCAACGGCATTCATTCGCACATCCTGCCGCCGGATACGAAGCGGTTCGTTTCGACGCCCGAACTCAGCTTCACCATTCGGCATTTGGGCGCACAAGGCGGGCTGAACATGACCGCCAGTCACAACCCGCCCGACGACAACGGCAGCAAATTCTACGACGAGCGCGGCGCCCAACCGGTGCCGCCAGAAGATCAGATCATGAGCGAACTCGTCGACCGCGTGACCGCGATCAAGCATCTGCCATGGGCCGACGCGGTCAAGTCGGGCAAGGTGCACTTCCTCGATGATACGCCGCACTCCGCCTACATCGACCTGTGCCGGAAACAGAGCCTGATCGCACCGCCGAAGAACGACGAACTCCGCATCGTCTTCACGCCGCTGCACGGTGTCGGCGGCGGTTGCGCCGGCGAAACGCTCCTCGCGGCCGGGTTCAAATTGACCCTAGTGAAAGAGCAGAACGAACCGGACGGCCAATTTCCCAACGTCACCAAAACGCCGAACCCGGAGATCCGCGAGTGCCTCGACCGCGCGGAGAAAGTCGCGATCGACACCGGCGCCGATCTCATCATTGCAACCGATCCGGACGCCGACCGCATCGGCGGCATGGCCTGCAACTCGGCCGACGGTCGCGGCGAGTACCGCTTCCTCACGGGGCAAGAAATCGCGGCGCTGCTGACCTACTTCAAACTCGGCCGGCTCTCCGCGGCCGGGGATTTGCCGGCGTCGCCGATCATCATCACGACCGAAGTGACGACCGGGCAGATCACGCGCATCGCCCGGCAGTTCGGCTCGCAGATCGTCAACGACTTGCTCGTCGGCTTCAAATACCACGCCGAGGTCCTCTGGCAATTGGAGAGCGCCGGGCAATACGGCGACGTCTCGGGAACGCCCGCCGACTTCGTGATCGCCACCGAGGAGAGCCACGGCATCTTGGCCACGGCCGAGCTACGCGACAAAGACTCCGCCTGCGCGGCGCTGCTGCTGGCCGAGCTCGCGCTGCACTTGAAGCGGCAGAAGCGGACCATCCCCGAACTGCTCGACGACCTCAGCCGGCAGTTCGGCTACTACCGCAACGAACTGATGAACATCGTGATGACGGGTCTCGAAGGGAAGCAGGACATGGCGAAGATGCTCGATACTCTGCGGAGCAATCCCCCGAAGGATATCGCCGGGCTGCCCGTCGTCGCGTTCGAAGATTTGCGCGACGAAGCCGGTAAGATGGGCCTATTCAAAGGGGACACCGACAAGGCCGCGCGGAACTTTCTGATCGTGCGCTTGGCCGCGGATGGGATCGAAGCGAAAGTCTGCCTACGGCCGAGCGGGACGGAGCCGAAAGCGAAGGCGTACATCGAAGTGAGTTTGGCACCCTTCCCCCCCGGTGGTAGCGAGGATACTTGGGCCAAGAACTGCGCGACGGTCGATTCGCAAGTCCAGCGGTTGGCGACCGAATTCTTGACGCTGGCACTCACCACCGTGGGCCAATGCCCCGCGCCGGGGGCTGACAAACTCAGCCGCTGATTATTTTTCTGGGATCGGGCGCAAGTTCCGAGGGAATCGCCGTTGTGGAAGTACGAATGCTTCCCGTCACGGCATTCCCCCACGGTGCGCCATGGCTTTTTTCCGCTCAATTTGGATCGCATTGGTTCTGGCCCTCTCGGCCGCTCCCGCTCTCGCGGGTTGGGTCACCGTAAAGAATGAGACCAAGCAAGTCATCGTGATTCAAGAAGTCGGCGGGCCGTTGAATCGGCCGATCCGCGGGAAGTGCGTGAAATTGCAACCGGGCGAAACGTACCGCGAATTCCAACTGCTCGCGGGCAGTAAGAACATCGCGATTCACGAATCCGACGAACCCGGGGCGAGTTCCGTCCAAGATAAAATGACGTGGTCGAAAGAGGATGCTAGCTTCGCCGTGAAGGCGGAGGGGAAGTCGATCAAACTCGTGGTCGCGGACGCGGTCGATTCGGTGAAGATCAAGAAGTGATGGACACGCGGAATATCTTTCGGCCCAAGCGGATAATCAATCCGTCTACCACGATCACCGCCGCCTTGTAATCGACCGGCTTTGTCCGCTCCGTACCGTAATTGAACGCCCCTTCTTCGACCTTCTTTCTCGCTTCGCTATTGCTCTTCGCCAATCCGGCGAGCACGATCAATTTCAGCACGCCGATCCGCCCATCGACGACCTCGACAGACGGGATTGCCACTTCCTTCATATCGACGGGGTCGCCCTGCTCTTCGAACTGCTTCTTCCAATCCGCGAGAATCGCCTCGGCCCCGGCGGCACCGTGGAACCACTTCACGATCTCGGCTCCCAGTCGCTTCTTGGCCTCGTTCGGTTTACCGACGAGGATCGCCGCGATCTCCCCTTCTCCCAGATCCGTCAGAAGCGTGAACCATTCCCGCATCAACCCGTCCGGGATGCGCATCGTCTTGCCGAACTGATCCCTTGCCGCTTCGCCGACGCCGATGTAGTTGCCCAAGCTCTTGCCCATCTTCTTCTCGCCGTCGAGTCCGCGCAAGATCGGCAGCGTCATCGGCACCTGCGGTGGTTGGCCCGCGTCCTTCTGCAGATCGCGGCCGACCATCAAATTGAAAAGCTGCTCGGTCCCTCCGAGTTCGACATCGGCGCGGATCTCGACGCTATCCCACCCTTGCATGAGCGGATACAGACATTCGTGCAGATAAATGGCCGTGCCCGACTTCACGCGGTTGGCGAAGTCTTCGCGCGCGAGGATTTGCTGCACCGTCGTCTTCGCCAGCAGTTGCAGCATCTCGTTGAAACCGAACTTCCCGAACCAATCCCGGTTCGGTCGGATCTCGGCCTTTTCGATATCGACGACCTTCGCAATTTGAACCAAGTAGCTCTCGGCGTTCCTCTCAATCTGCTCTTCGGTCAATCCGGCGCGCGATGAATCCCGTCCGGAGGGGTCGCCGACTTGGGCCGTCGCCGTGCCGATAATCAATACCGCGGTGTGGCCGAGTTCTTGGAACTGCCGCAACTTCCGCAGCGGCACGGTGTGCCCCAAATGGACGTCGAAGCCCGTCGGGTCGATGCCGTACTTCACCCGCAGCGGTCGGTTCGTCGCCCGGCTGCGCTCGAGTTTCTGCTTCAATTCGGCTACGGTTTCGACCTGCGCCGCACCTCGCAACAGGATGGCGAGTTGGTCGTCGACCGGGGCGAATTCGGGCATGGTATTCACCGCGGATTACGAGAACATCTGGAAGCGGTCGTTGGATTCAAAAGCCCCGCAGATGTGCAAAATCGTAGGTTCGGCGGTCGTCGGTGGCCACGCTAGGGCGAGCACGTCGAACCGGAGAGCGCTGCCGTGCAGCCGGTGCCGGCCGAGAAAGCGAAGAGCCGCCGCGATCAACCGCCGCTGTTTGTGGAGATCGACCGTGACGGCTGCGACTTGCGGATCGGCTCGCGAGGTCGAGCGGACTTCCACGACGACCAGGGATTCCCCGTCCCACGCGATCAGGTCGATTTCGCCGAGGCCATCGTGGATGTTAGCCCCGACGATGCGCCAGCCGAGGGTTCGCAGGAACTTCGCGGCGGCCTTCTCGGAGCGTTGGCCGAACCAGAGCCGCCAAAATCGCCAGCGGCGGAATTCGGTCGGCGAGGTCAGTCCGGGGACATCCACTACTTCTTCGTGGTTTCGACTTTGGCCTTGCGCTTCGCGGCCCGCTTGCTCTCGCCCGTCGTCGCCGTTTGCTCCTTGGCGGCGGCGGCCTTCGTTGCGGCGGCTTCCTTCGCCGCGATCGCGTTCGCCGTGTCGAGCGCCGTTTGCCGCTTGACGTCGCCTTTGATTTTGATGGCTTTGCCGACGCGATCGCGGATGTAGTACAGCTTCGCCCGGCGGACCATCCCGGCCTTCTTGACTTCGAGCTTGGCAACCCGCGGCGAGTGGATGAGGAAAATCCGCTCGACGCCTTCGCCCTGCACGAGCCGGCGGACGGTGATCATCTCGCGGATGCCGGCCCCGTTGCGGGCGATGACATCGCCCTCGAACGTCTGGACGCGCTCCTTGGCCCCGTCGAGCAGCTTCTGGTGCACGATGACGGTATCGCCGACTTTGAACGCGGGCACGTCGGCCTTGAGCAGGCCCGTTTCGACGACTTGGATCAGTTTCCGTTGCATGGCAAAACTCGCGGTTGTGGGATAGACCACCGGGCCTGTCCGCATTTCGATATTCGGACGGGCCAAGCGGCCCGTCCTAAGAATCCGTCCGACTCCGTTCGTCCGACTGTTTCCGCCGCCATCCTTCGATAGCCGCGTGGTTCCCGTTCAGCAGCACTTCGGGGACCGGCAATCCCCGGTACTCCCGCGGCTTCGTGTAGTGCGGGTACTCCAATCGCCCCGGTGCGCTATGGCTCTCGTCCACCGCGCTCGCGGCAT
>JAYTBD010000553.1:0-3942 GCA_043737155.1 Fimbriiglobus sp.
GGCTTCATTGTCCGTCCCGGCGGCTCGGGTGCCAATGGAAATGCCGACGAACGGGGGTTCGTCGGCATTGGACTATTCGTTGGAAGACTCCAACAAAGACATCATTCGTCGGTGAGACCTTTGTAATTCCGCATGACCAAGTGGCTGTTGATCTTCTGCACCAAGTCGAGCGCGACGCTGACGACGATGAGCAAGCCGGTGCCGCCGAAGAAGGCCGCGACCGTCGGGTGGATCTCCATCTCCGAGCCGATGATGGTCGGGATGATCGCGATGATGGCGAGGAACGCCGCCCCGACGTAGGTGATCCGCATCAGGACGCGCTCGAGGTAATCGGCGGTGCTCTTGCCGGGCCGGTAGCCGGGGATGAAGCTCCCGTAGTCCTTGAGGTTGTCCGCGACTTCCTTCGGGTTGAACGTGATCGCCACCCAGAAGTAGCAGAAGATGTAGATCAGCACGATGTACAGGACGTTGTAAATCCATCCGGAGCTGCGCTGGAAAATGTTGCCCCAGTCGGACGCCCATTGCACGTCGAATTGGCTGTGGATGATCTGGAAGACGAACGTCGGAATGATGAGCAGCGTGCTCGCGAAAATCACCGGCATGACCCCGGCCGCGTTGAGTTTCATCGGCAGGAAGTTGCGCGAGCCGCCGTAGGTCCGGCGCCCGCGGATGTGCTTGGCCGACTGCGTCGGGATGCGCCGCTGGGCCTTCGTGATGGCGATCACACCGACTACAACGGCGAGGAACAAGAAGCCCAGCACGAGTATCTTTTCGAGGCTGATGTCGCCCGATTCGCTGCCGAGGGTGAAGAGGCTCGGCTTGAGGTCGGTGGTGCCGGGCGTGAAGATCATGATGCCGATGGCTTCGGGGATGCGGGCGATGATCCCCGCCATGATGATGAGCGAGATGCCGTTGCCGATGCCGTACTCGTCGATCTGCTCGCCGAGCCACATGAGGAAGAGCGTGCCGGCGGTCATGATGATGACCGCGCCGGCGCCGAAGTAAAAAGCGGTGGCGGAATCGTCCATCACGCCGCCGATGGCGGAGCCGAAGCCGCCGCCGTCCCCGCCGGGGCGCAGCAGCGTTTGGACGAACATGGTCGCTTGGATCACGCAGATCGGCACCGTGAGGTACCGGGTGTATTCGTTGATCTTCTTCCGCCCGGATTCGCCTTCTTTGCGGAGGCGCTCCAAGGAAGGCAGCACGCCCGACGAGAGCAACTGCATGATGATCGACGCGGAGATATACGGCATGATGCCGAGCGCGAAGATGCACGATTGGCTGAGGTTGCCGCCCGAGAAGAGCGAGACGAAGCCGAGGACTTTGCCGAGGGTGCCACCGCCGGAGTTGGCCATCTTCTCGGCGAGCAGCGCTTGGTCGATCATCGGGAGCGGCACGTAGTAGCCGATCCGGTACGCGGCCAAGAACAGCAGCGTGATGAAGATTTTGCGGCGCAGTTCGGGGATCTTGAAGATCGTGACCAGTTGCGAGAACATCGGCACCCCGTACTCAATTTCGGATTTGAGATTTCGGATTTCGGATTTGAGAACCTCGGATTGGCGACTATTCGTTCAATCCGAGTTCCGAAATCCCAAGTCCGAAATCGGAGCGGATCAGGTTCCTTCCGGCCACTTCTTCTTGGCGCGGTTGCCTTGGCCCATCTTGTTGCGGACCGGCTTCTTCGGCGGGGCGATCAATTCGCAGGTGCCGCCGGTGGCTTCGATCTTCTCGCGGGCCGACTTCGTGAAGTGGTTCGCCTTCACGGTGAGCTTCTTCGTGATCTCGCCCTCGCCGAGAACGCGGAGGCCGTCGAAGGTGCCGACGACTAGGCGCTTGGCTTTGAGCGAAAGCATGTCGATCGCTTCGCCCGGTTCGAACTGCTCGTCGAGGTCGCGGACGTTGACGATGGCCCAATCCTTGGCGAAGGTCGCGTTGGAGAAGCCGCGCTTGGGGATGCGGCGGTGGAGCATCGTCTGGCCGCCGACGAAGAGCGGGTTCGGCTTGGCCGAGCCGGCGCTGGCGAACTGGCCCTTGTGGCCGCGGCTGCCCGTTTTGCCGTGCCCGGAGCCGACGCCCCGGCCGACGCGCTTCTTGAGCTTGCGCTTGTGGAGGCCATCCGAGAGTGTCGTCAGGTCCATTAGAGTTGAACTCCGCGGAGGCTGGCGACCATTTCGCGGGTGCGAAGTTGCTTCAGCCCGTTGATGGTGGCTTTTACGAGGTTGATCGGGTTCGTGCTGCCGTGGGTCTTGGTCAGGATATTTTCGATCCCGGCCGCTTGGAGCACTTCGCGGACGCCGGGGCCGGCCTTGACGCCGGTACCGGGACCGGCGGGCACCAAGATCACCCGGCTCGCGCCGAACTTGCCGATAACGCGGTGCGGGATCGTCTTGTCTTTGAGTTGGAGCTTCTTGGCCCGCTTGGCCATCTGCTCGCCTTCTTTGATCGCTTTCTCCACGGCGGGCGGCACTTCGTTGGCCTTGGCGTAACCGAAGGAAACTTTGCCGAGCTTATCGCCGACGACGACGAGGGCGTTGAAGCTGAAGCGGCGCCCGCCTTTGACCACACAGGCGCTGCGGCGGATCTTCACGAGGTAATCGACCATCCCCTGATCGCGCGAATCGCGGTCGTCGCCCCCGCGGCCGCGACCCCCGCTGCCCCCACGACCGCCGCCGCCTTGTTCGTTCGCCATGATCGACCCCGGTACTATGGATGCATCGGACGCGGACGCCCGCTATTCTCGTTTCAACCCTATTGCTTCTCGGCCTTCTCGGCTTTGTCGGCCTTCTTGTCTTTCTTCGGAGCCGGCGCGGGGGCCGCTTCCTTGGCGACTTTCGGAGCCACATCGGTCAAGCCGGTGCAGACTAAGCCGGCTTCGGTCGCGGCGCGGGCCAATGCCTTCACGCGGCCGTGGAAGCGGTAATTGCCCCGGTCGAACGCGGCTTGCGAAATGCCCTTGGCCTTGGCCTTCTCGGCGAGCTTTCGGCCGACGAGGGTCGCCGCGGCGACGTTGCCGCCTTTGGTCGCCTTGTCGCCTTTATCGCTCGTCGATGCGGCCGCGATCGTGACCATATTCTCGTCGTCGATCAGTTGGGCGTAGATGTGCAGGTTGCTGCGGAACACCGACAAGCGCGGCTTGTCCGCCGTGCCGCGGATGGCCTTGCGCACGCGGTATTTCCGCCGCTGGCCCTGTATCGCTTTGAGTTTGTTGGCGTCCATAGTTCGGTTCCGAATTCCGTGTTCAATGTTCCGAGAACCGAATTACTTGCTCGCGGCGAAGGACTTGCCTTCCTTGCGGCGGACGACTTCATTTTCGTAGCGGACGCCCTTGCCCTTGTACGGCTCCGGTTTCTTGCTCGCCCGGATTTCCGCGGCGAACTGGCCGACGCGCTGCTTGTCCGAACCGGTGACGAGGATCGTCGTCGGGTCGGGCACGGCGACGGTGATCCCCGCCGGCGGCGTGTGCAGGATCCGGTTGGCGAAGCCGACGGTCAGTTCCACCGCCGGGCCTTTCATGGCCGCTTGGTAACCGACGCCTTCGATCTTGAGCCGCTTCGAATAGCCCGTCGTCACGCCGACGACCATGTTGTTGATCAGGGCGCGCGTCAAGCCGTGCAAGGCCCGATTGTGGCGGTCGTCGTCGGGCCGCTCGACCAGAATCTGGTTGGCTTCGACTTTGAGTTTCATCGCCGGGTGGTGCGTGAACTCGAGCTTGGCGCCCTTGGGTCCCTCGACCTTGATGGTCGTGCCCGCGACGTTGATCTTCACGCCAGCCGGGAGAACTATGGGCTGTTTGCCGATCCGACTCATTGCGAAACCCTCGGTTCAAGTTCCGAGTCCGACGATGTCGGACCTGAGGTCAACTTGAAACCTGAAAATAAGAAACCGACATCATACTTCGGAGTGGTGAGCCGGGTTGCGTAAGCGCCCGGAGTTTTGAAATCT
>JAYTBD010000554.1:0-3936 GCA_043737155.1 Fimbriiglobus sp.
GGCGGCATCGGCATCATGAACATCATGCTCGCCACGGTCACGGAGCGCACCCGCGAGATCGGCATCCGCCGGGCGCTCGGGGCCAAGCAGCGCGACATCATCATCCAATTCTTGGTGGAAGCGGTCGTGCAAACCACCGTCGGCGGACTCGTCGGACTGACTGTCGGTGTGATCTTGGTGTTCGGTTTACCGCCGCTGTCGCGGTTCTTCTTCGACACAAATCTGCCGGCCCAACTCAGTTGGCAACCGATGGCGTTGTCGGTCGGTGTCTCGATAGTGGTAGGGGTGATCTTCGGGCTGTATCCCGCTTGGCGCGCTGCGAAGCTTGACCCCATCGAAGCGCTGCGGCACGATTGACCGATCTTCGTTAGCCGGACGCGCTAGCGACGGTGGCGGGTGGAGTCTGCGACACCTGCCAGTTGCGACATCTGCATCGCTCCGTCGCTAGCGCGTCCGGCTAACTGCCTCCGCACCGCAGCACCATCCGGATCACCTGCGGGTTACATCGGAACCGCAGCGGCTCCTTTCCGCTCAGACCGCGGCCTACGACCATCACCGTGCCATTGCTCTGGAAGACGCCCATATCGTAACGGCGGCCGTACCGGCTCGGCACGAATATCGAACCGATGATCGGGACGCGGATTTGCCCGCCGTGGACGTGGCCGCACAGGATCAAATCGATGGATTGCGCTCGGGCCCAGCGGAACTGATCCGGCGAATGACTCACGCAGATGCGGAAGCCGCCCGAGCGCGGGATCTCCGACGCGGGGAACCACGGGGCTTCGTTGCCGACGATCTCGCAGCGCTCGCCGCGGATGATTACTTCCTTGGTCCGATCACTGAGCACTTCGTAGCCGAGCTCGGTCAACTCCGCGCGCACGAGATCGGGTCCGTGGTAGGCATCGTGATTGCCGAGGATGGCCACGCCGACTTCGTTCCATTGCAAGCGCCCGAGGAGCGGGGCGATCCATTCGCGGTGGGCGTCCGTATCGAGGTAATCCCCGGCGAGCGCGACGATGTCCGGCTTCGGGAATCGCAGCAGGCGGTCGATGACCGCGTCGAACCAGAGTTTCGACGGCGTGCCGTGGAAGTGGAAATCGGAGAGGAACAGGATCGACAACCCGTCGAGCTTCGCCGGCAGCTCCGGCAACTTCAGCGACAACTCGGTGACATCGAGCTTGAAGACGCCATTGCCCGGTAGGTACGTCATCCAACGCCATTTGCCGTTCCCGCGAACGGCGGAGCCGAATTGTTTCCCGAGGTCGAGGGTTTCGGTTCGTTCTTCGAGCAAGCACGCCAGGCGGGGACGGATGCCGCGATACAAGGTGATGACGGGCAACGCCACCCCTCCGAAAATCGCGCAGAGGGAGTAGTAGACGTCGAGCGGGAAGGGCGTCGCATCGGACAACGCGCGGGGACCGAATACCAGGGCGAGTGGAAGCAATCCGATGACCGTCCCGGTGAAGAGCCGCCACAGTTTCAAAAAGTGCTTCGCCCAGTATTGGGAGTAGAAGACGTTGAGGAGCGTGGTCCAGATGCAGGCGTGCCCGACCCAGATGACAATCGCGATGAAAATATCGAGCGCGAGCACGATCAGACTTGCCTCCGTCGGCCTGCCAGCGAGACCACCACCAGTACCGCGAAGCTCAGCGGGATCGTGACGATCCCCGGTTGGCTGAACGGCACCGGCGATTGCTCCGCGGGCAACTCGTAGACGTCCTTGAACGTATCGCCGCTGAGCAAGATCCACCCCAGCGACGTGAGCATTCCCACGGTGATCGAGGCGATGATTCCGTTCGCCGTCGTGCGCTTCCAGAAGAGCAGCATCACCAGCGCCGGCAGGTTCGCGGAGGCCGCGACGCTGAACGCCCAGCCGACGAGGAAGTTCACGTTCATCTTCTCGAAGACGATCCCGAGGACGACCGCGATGAGGCCCACCCCCACGGAAGCGAGCTTGCCGATGCGGACCTTCGCCCCGTCGGTCAGGTTCATTTTCAGCGTGCCGCCGAGGAGGTCGTGGACGATGGCTCCGCTGGCCGCGACGATCAACCCGCTGACGGTGCCGAGGACGGTGGTGAACGCCACGGCGGAGATCAGCGCGAATGGCCAAGTGCCGAAGCTCTTGGCGAGCAGCGGCGCGGCCATGTTCGAGTTGGTCACGTCGAGCGCGCCGCCGGTCATGGCTCCGAGGCCGAGGAAGAGCGTGAGTATGTAGAAGCCGCCGATGGTGGCGATCCCGACGACGGTGCTCTTGCGCGCCGCGGCGGCGTCCTTCACCGTGTAATAGCGGATGAGGATGTGCGGCAGGCTCGCGGTGCCGCAGAAGAGCGCGAGCATCAGCGAGACGAAGTTGAGTTTCGCCGGCAGCGATTCGCCTTGGATGCCCTTGAAGGTCGGGCTGTTTCCAGGCCGCAGGACGTCGGCGCCGGTCGTCGGCTTCGGGGTATAAGTCGTCGCTTTAGACCCGTCCTCGGCGGTCGCGGTCTTGGAGGTCCACAGGATCACTTCGCTCTCGCGGAGCGTCGAAAGAAACTCGACGGGACCGAGCGGGCCGGTCTCCGTTTGGCCGTCGGGCAATTTCGAAACGTGCCCCACGGGGCGCAGATCGTTCGACGTGCCTTGCTGCGATCCGTTGATCAGTTTCGTCCCGTCGGGTCGGATCGTCACCGTCTGCGGTTGCAGGCTGTCCGCGTCGGTGTTCACATTCAAGCCGCGCTGCAGAATCATCGCGGTCAGGCCGCCGGCGAACAGCACCAGCAATCCGCCTTTAATGAACTGCACCCAGGTGGTCGAAGCCATCCCGGCCGTCGCGACGATGAGCGTGACCACGGCCCCGACGATGCAGACGCCGACCCAGTGCGGGAACCCGAGCAGCGGGCGGATGAGCACGCCGGCGCCGACCATTTGGGGGACGAGATAGAAGACGCTCACGACCAAGGTGCTGATCGCAGCGGCCAGCTTGATACCGCGACTGTTGAAAGCTTTGTCGAGGGCGTCCGCGAAGGTGTACTTTCCGAGGCGCTTGAGCGGTTCCGCGATCACGAGCAGTGCGACGACCCAGCCGGCGAGGTAGCCGATGGAGTAGAGGAAGCCGTCGTAGCCGTAGACGGCGATCATCCCGCAGATGCCGAGGAACGACGCGGCCGAGAGGTAATCGCCGGCGAAGGCAACGCCGTTGACAAACCACGGCACCCCGCCGCCGGCGGTGTAGTACCCGGCGGCGCTGCGCGTTTTGCGGCCGAGGTAGAAGCTGAGCGCGAGTGTGACGGCGACGAACGACAGGAAGACGGCGACCGCGAGGGTCAATGGTTCCGGGATCATCGGGCGTCCCCGTGCGGCTTCCGGCAGAGGATGGCGTAGAGCACCGCGAGGATCACCGCCCCCAAAATCAATGCGAAGCCGCTCACGACTGCGAAGTTCAACCCGCCCGGCAGCACCTCGTCCATGACGGACGGCGCGAAGGCGTTCACCATCACGAAGCCGGCGTAAAAGGCCAGATAGACCCAGAAGAGCAGCAGGCCGACGCGGGCATTGCGGCGCTCGGTGCCGGGGTCGCGCGGCGGCTCCGGCGATGGGGCGTGGTCGAGCATCGTCGTCGTTCGCGGTGGGGGGAGAGGAGACGATACCGAATGCGCCGCGCGGAAACAACGCGCTTACTTCCCCTTGAGCCAGCGCGCGGTCGCATCGGCGACGCGCTGTCCGAACATCCCGGCGGTTTTCTTGTCCCCGTCGCCGATGTTCGCTTGGCCGTAACCCGACTGGGCCATCAGACCCATGTAACAGCCGATGCGGTTGACCATCTCCGGCTTGTCGCCTTCGGGGATAATCGCGTTGCCGACCCAGACCATGCCATGCTGCATGGCGTTGATGAACAAGCCGTTCAACGTGTTGAGTTTGTCGCCGCTGAGGCCTTGGCTGTGGGTGAACCCCGCGGCG
>JAYTBD010000555.1:0-3934 GCA_043737155.1 Fimbriiglobus sp.
CCCGTTGCGGAGCACTCCCACAGGGACAGAACCGGGACGACTTCGACGGTTCGCGGGAAGACAGGGACAATTCTATTCCCACGCTCCCCAACCGCCACCGCCGGCGGTTCTGGTTCAGTGTCCCGCGCCCGCGTGGCCGCCAGGGCCGGCGGACCAAAGCCGAGATCTTCGCCGAGGTGCAACGGGTTCACAAGAACCTCGAAGCGGACATCGACGCCCTCGTCGCCGAAATGCACGGCCGCCTGAGCCGCGCCGAGGCCGCGGGCATCGGCTGCGTTTACGCGCGCTACTCCACCGATTTCCAGCACAGCATCCCCGATCAGCTGCGCGTGGATTTCGAGCAGGCGATCTCACTCGGGATCTTCATCCCGCGCGAATTCGTCTTTTACGACGTCGCCGTCACCGGGAAAAAGTCCAACCGCCAGGGGCTCAACGGCGTCAAGGAAGTGCTCGCGAAGAAGGCGGCCAAAACGCTGTTGGTGTTCACGACGAACCGGCTGTACCGCAAGGGCTACAGCTGTTCGCAATTCGTCGAGGAGGATGTGGTCGAGCAAGGGCTGCGCTGCATCTTCGTCCGGAGCGGCATCGACACCGGCCTCGACGACAAATGGCGTATCCCGCTGCAGATCCAAGGCCTGCTCGACGAACTCGGCGGTTCTCAGTACGCGCCGAACATCCGCGCCGCCCACGAGGGCCTCTTCGTCCAACGGTTGGTCGTCACCACATTACCGTATGGCTACATGGGCGAAGATATCCCCGGCCCCTTGACCAAGAGGCATCTCACGCGGCAGATCATCGTGATCGACCCCGAACTCGCGCTCTGGGTCGAAAGGATATTCCACTGGTTCGTCGCCGAAGGCCGCAGCATGGCCAGCATCCTGCAAGAATTGAACGACCAAAACGTCCCGCCCGGTCCGAAGTCGGACGGGACGTTCTGGACCCACCAGGCCCTCCACTACCTGCTGACCAACCCGTGCTACCGGGGGCTCTGGAGCTACGGCAAGGGACAGAACGTTTGGCAGTCCAAAAAGGACTACAGCAAGCGGGTGCTCCGGTCCAAACCACTCTGCGAAGCCCAGTTCGAGGAGTTGCGACTCGTGTCCGACGAGGTCTGGTACAAGGCGCAAGCGATCCTGGCTTCCTCCCCCCAGCGCAACGCCGGCCGCAAGCCGAAAGACGGCGACCGCACAACGCGGCCGAGAATTCTCAACGGTTTCTTACTCTGCAGCGGGCACAATAGCCCCCTCAAGGTGGGCGGCACCTACGGCCAGTGGATGTTCTGCCCGAAGTGCCACGGCCTGCCCAAGGCGAAGCGGCCGCTGCATACGTACCTGAGGCGCGACCTCGCCCTGTCCAGGATCTGCGGGGCGATCGCCGAAGCCATTCGAGCCGATGGGACCCTCGTCGCCGATCTCGTGGGCCCGTGCCGCGACGCCGCGGTCGAACTCCAGAAGCGAGACGAGTCGGGGAGGAATCTGGACCGGCTCAAGTTCGACGCCGAGAAGTTGTCGCGCGCCATCGCCTTCATCCAGAGCAACCCGGGCGACACCGAGCGCGACCTCGCGGAGTCGATGTCGCAGCTCAAGGGGCTACGCGGTCGCCGCGCCGCCGCCGAGGCCGAGATCGCCCGCCTCACCGCGTCGGACGAACGGGCCCTGCGCGTCCCGGCGGAGGCCGAAATCCGCTCCTGGATCGACGGTCTCGCCGCGACCTTGGAAGCGGCCGCCGCCGGGGACGCCGGCGACGCTGGCATCTTGCGCCGCATCCTCGAACTGCTCACGGGCGGGACGATCGTCGTCGAGCAAATGGGGGAGCGCAAACCCCGGCGCGGCTGGCTCCGGGTCCGCTTCGAACTCCGGCTCGTGGAGGCGGGATCGGCCCATCTCGAACTCCCATTGCCCTCCATCCGGCCCCCGCGGGAAATCGTCCTGGATATCCGCGTGGAGCCGGAGGCGCGGATCGCCGAGCGGCACGCCCAACGGGCATTCGAGCTCTACGGTCAGGGCTTCCTCGTGACGGCTATCGCCGAGCAGTTGGGGATCGAGCGGCACCAAGCCGCGGAGGCCGTCCGCATCGCCCACGGCCGTCGGGGGTTGCCCGCCCCGGCGGACGGACGGGTGCGGCGAGCGGGCGTGCCCGACAAATTCCTCGCGCCGGCGGTGTTCCAGCGCATCGCCGACGAGGCCAAGGCGCTCCTGGACGGGGGGCTGCTGATGGAGCAGATCGCCGAGCGTTTGGGCCGGGGTCGCGACACCGTCCGGGAGGCCCTGCGGCACTGGTACACCCAGCGCGGCCAAGAGTTACCCGACATGCGCAACCGCCGCAAATTGCTCGCGATCAAAAACCGTCCGAAGTGAGTTTGGCGACCCCGGCGACCACGGAGTCGGCCGCACCGACAATTCGAAACGGCCGGCCGGCGTATCGGACGCCGGCCGTTTCAGTTGAGTGATCCCAAGATGCGATCGGGGCGACCATCTTCGGCCAACAATGGGCCTCGCAGCGCCCCGTGACGCTAGCCACCTTCGATTGTGCCGAACAGTTCCGACAGTCCCAAACCCAAGGCCTTGGCCAATCGCTCGATGTTCACGAGCGACAGGTTCCGCGTCCCGCGTTCGACATCGCTCAAATACGTGCGGTGAATGCCGGCTTTGTCGGCCAGACCTTCCTGGGTCAGGCCGAGAGCTTCCCGGCGGGTTTTGACCGCGAAGCCGAAGCGCTCGCGGATGTCGGCGCGGCCTTTCTTTTTTCCCATCCGTGGACGATGGGGGCTTGTAGACTATCCGTGTATAGGCGATGAGTGACATTCGCCGACGCCCCTCCGCCCCGCAACCGAGGAGGAACCATGCACCCGGCCATCCCCTTCACCGCTCTCTACGGCCCGCAGATCGCCGGATGGATCTTCGCCAACAAGGAGCCCCTCGCCGAGACTTTCGAGCGGTTCGGCGACGCGGTCGTGGGATCCTTGACCGGCGGGACGCAACGGCTGGACCGCATCGGCGGTGCGCTCGTCGCCCTGGAGGGGAACCACCGGGAGGTGATCGGCCTTTTGCACCGGCACGAGGGCAAGCTCGACGGTGTCGGCCGCGCCGTGGACGGCTTGGCCGCCGGGCAAGCCGGGCTGGCGGAATCGCTAGGCCTGCTCACGTCGCTGTCGGTGGTCACTCTGGGATTCTCGGTCCTCACGCCGGTCCTGCTGCTCGCGCAATTCCGCGCTTTGAACCGGCGGCTCGAATCCCTGGCGCGGGAGGTCAAGGCGATCCAGGAGCGGCTCGACCTGCGGAACGCGGCGGAACTCCGCGCGGGCTTGACGTTCTTGGAGCGGGTGTGCGAAGGCGATTCCCGGCGCGAAGGATTGCTCCACTCGGCGTACACCGATCTCACGAAGGCCGAGATCTACTATTCGGCGTTCCTCGAAGGCGAACTCTCCAAGGGCGGATCTTCGAACCGGGATCTCCTCCGGCTCCTGTCCCGGCTTCGGACGATGGCCGTCCTCGGCCTCGCGGCCTGCCACCTGCGGCGGGGGGATCCGCGCGGGGCCGAGGCGACGCTCCGCAAGGGGATGGCGACGATGCGCCGGCACGCCGCCGCGGTCTTCGGGAGAACGGTCGGGCCCGATCCGATGCGCTACCTGATGCCCGCGATGCGCGAGCACGGGGCGACCCTCGAAGCGATGGCCGAACTGTACCGCCAAGCGGGGCACGCCGGCATCCTGGAGGAAACGCGCGGTACGGCGTCGGATTTCTTCGAGGGACAGCGCGGGAGCTTGGCGAACGCCGCGGACCCCGTTTTCTACAAGGGGAGCACGGTCGCCCGCCTCCGGGCCGAGCTGGCCGAGGCGACGGGGGTCGTCGAAGAGGTCAACCGCGTGCAGGGCTTGTGGCTGACGCTCCGGCACTGCTTGAAGAACGGTTTGGATTACTTGGAGTTGGAACGG
>JAYTBD010000556.1:0-3927 GCA_043737155.1 Fimbriiglobus sp.
AAGATCTTCGATGGCCGCAGCGCGTTTATTCTGGGAACGCGGACCGAGATCGCGAGCTTCTTCACCTATTCGAATTCCCCGGGAGCGTCGCAGCAAGCCGGTTTCGGCGGCGGTGTTTTTGTCGGCTCGGGCGATTTCAACAACGATGGCTGGGACGAACTGGTCGTCTCGGCCGGAGCCGGGGCACGAGGGCACGTCAAGGTCTTCAACTTCAATGGAGCGGGCGACGTCTTCTTGGGGAGTGCCCCGGAACTCCGCACTTCGTTCTTCGCCTACACCGACTTCGCCGGTGAAATTCGAGTGGCGACCCTCCGCGCCGCCGGTACCACTTACTTGGTGACCGGCTCCGGCGCCGGCACGACTCAATCCGACGTCCGCCTTTATGGCGGTGCCTTCACGCTCGGCGAAATCCCGGACCTGACGTTCGTCGAACCCGTCTTGCAAACATTCCCCTTCCCCGGCTTCGTCGGCGGTGTTTCCGTGTCGGCCGGCGACACCGACGGCGACGGACTCGACGAACTCTTCGTCGCGACGAGCATCGGACCCGCCACGGTGGCCGTGTTCGACATCCGGTCACTCTCCGCACCGAAATATACCTTCGACGCATTCCCCGGGTTTTTGGGCGAAGTTCGCCTCGGAGCGGCCGATGTCAACGCCGATGGTCGCATTGAAATTCTGACTTCGACAGGGGACAGTCCGGGCGCGGACGGTGCGCACGTCAAAGCTTGGACCGTGGCGAACGGCACACCCGAAGAATTGCGGAGCTTCTTCGCGTACGCCGGGTACATCAACGGCGTCTTTCTGAGCACCCGCGATGTCACCGCCACATACCAATTTATCAACGACCTCCCCTTGGTCATCCCGGATAACGGCATGGTGGTTTCCTCGGGAACCGTCATCTCGGCGTTCAACACCAGCACCAACTCGTTGATCCGGGCTCGGTCGCTTGAGATTGATATCAACATCACAGCCACCTCCGGCAGTTCCAACGGCGACATCGAAGTCTACCTTCAAAGCCCTTCTTCGGGGCCCGTTTCCATCCCGCTCTTCACGGCCGTCAACGCGGGAGGAGCCGGATTCTCGGTGAACCTCTCGGATGATGCCGTCACGAACGTGGCGAACCCGTTCGGCATCCCCAGCGTTCGCCTCACTGGCAAGTTTAAGCCCGAGAGTGGGAACCTGCTCGCCCAGTTCGGCGGGGCACCGATCAGCGGCACATGGATTCTCTCTTTGCGGGACGCTACTCCGGGGAATACATTCCGTCTCGATTCTTGGGTTATTCGCTTGAGCTACTAAATGCAGTGCACTCGCTGCGAAATTCATTCACTACAACCCGAGCAACCGTTGTATCCAGAAGCAGTTTTGAGTGATGGCGCCTGATCTTCCGACGCCGCATTTTGACTTACTGCTATTCCTCGAATAATCGCACTTTGAGGTATGCCGATTGCAACTATGCTACACATCCGAATTGATAATTCTCTTACCCGATTTTGTTCGGATGAGTTTGTCTTTCGCACGGAGCTTCGCTACTAGCCGCTTCGTCACCCCTTAGGAGAACGCCCCCATGTCGCGTAAGTTCTTGTTGATGGTTGTCGCCGTCGTCGCCTCCTTGGCAGTCGTGTCGGAAAGCCGGGCGGCTTTCTCGGTGACTTTCTCGACGGCGGGTGCGACCACAGTGGTTGTCCAGGACGGCTCGGCTTTAGATAGCAATCTAACTACGAATGAGATCACAGTCGCCAATTTCAGTCTCGGTTCCTACGACTTCAGCGGCTTTACAGCCAGCAGCAACGCTCCGAGTGCCGTGACCGAGATCGATGGCATACGGCGGATCACGAGTGGGTTCACCGTCCGGACAACCGGCACTCCTCAAGGCTCGTTGTTTGTCGAACTGCTGGAAGATGCGTTCGCGTTCCCCGGACCTACCGACGTGCTGGTGCGAAATCTCATCGGCAATTCTACCATCAGTCGGGGGAATGCCACCACGACCACAATCATCAGTCCCGGCGGGACTACTAGCACTGTCATGGTGATGCCTCCTGCACCCGGCTCGGCCTCGAGCACACTTTTGACGAGTACGAGCGGTGTCTTTACTTTGACGAATCGCTTCACTCTCAACAGTCAGGTTAGCGGATCCCAGTTCTCCGGAACCTCGACTTCGGAAGTGCTTCCAGCCAACAGCCAAGCCGCCAACCCGACCCCTGCCCCGGCGGGTCTGCTGCTCGCCGCCCTCGGCATTCCAGCCTTCGGTTTGCTGCGTCGCTTCAGCCGCAAAATGGGCACGGCCTCCGCCGCCTGATGTCTTATGACGACAGCGACAATAACCGGCCCGAGCGATTCATTCGCTCGGGCTTTTTCGTCGCTTTAAACTTCTCCACCATCACAAAAAACGTCGTTCGCTACACGGCGCTGTTTGATTCCGGCACCGCATCAATCAGTTGGTAGTAAACGTCCCGCTGACGCGGCACCCAACCGGCTTCGCGGATGCTCGCGCGGATCTGTTCGAGCGTCAGGTGGTGAACCGTCCCGGCGCTGGCGACGACGTTCTCTTCGATCATCAAACTGCCCATGTCGTTGGCGCCGAAAAAGAGCGCGAGCTGGCCGATCTTCGCGCCCTGCGTCACCCAGCTCGACTGAATGTTCGGAACGTTGTCGAGGTACAACCGGGCGATGGCCTGCACGCGCAGATATTCGAACGCCCCCTGCTCCGGGTAGTCGCTCATCTTGTGGCCCGGCTGCATCGTCCAGCAGATGAACGCCGTGAAGCCGCCGGTTTCGTCCTGCAAACCGCGGATGCGGTCGAGGTGTTCGACGCGTTCCCCGTTCGTTTCGATGTGGCCGAACATCATGGTCGCGCTGCCCTTGCCCCCGAGCTTGTGCCACACCCGGCAGACTTCGATCCACTCGTCCGACAGCGCCTTGTTTTTCGTCAACTGCTTCCGCACACGATCCACCAAAATCTCTCCGCCTCCCCCCGGCAAGCTGCCGAGTCCCGCGGCTTTCAAACGGGTTAACACTTCCACGAGCGGGATCTTGTTGAGCTTGCTGAAGTGCCAGATCTCGGGCGGGCTGAACGCGTGCAGGTTCACACCCGGATAGCGCGAGCGCAGATCGCGCAGCAATTCCTCGTACCACTCGAGTTTCAAACTCGGGTGCATCCCCCCTTGCATCAGAATCTGATCGCCGCCGAGGGCGATGGTCTCCTCGATCTTCGCGTACAGTTCTTCCCGGCTGAGCACATACGCGTCCGCATCGCCCGACTTCCGGTAGAAGGCGCAGAAGTCGCACACGGCCGCGCAGACGTTCGTGTAGTTTACGTTGCGGTCGATGTTGTAAGTCCGGTACGGCTCGGGGTGCAACCGCATCGTCACGGCGTGCGCCGCCCGTCCGAGCTTGTGCAGATCGTGGCACTCCATCAGAGTCACCGCGTCGTCTTTGCCCAAGCGCTGGCCGTCAACGACACGCGACAAGATCTGGTCGATGGTAGGTCGCAAGGTCCACCCCCTCCGGTGCAAGGCCGGCGTTCGCGGCCGATTGATAGAAGCGGCTCAGCCCGGCCAGTTCGACCGGCCCGAGGTCGTAGTGAATGATGTTCGTGAAGTAGCGCCGGCAGTATCCCGGATCGAGGCCGAGTATCTTCGCTTCGCGCACGGCGATGGCCCCGGCGTTCGCCAAGCCCAGATTCTTAGCCCGGACGAAGGCGAACTCCGCGGCGCCGAGCTCGACCCCCGCGCGCACGGCCCAAACCGCGTACACCATCGGCAGCTTCGTGCGGTCGGTCCATTCTTGGCCGAGGTCGTAAGCGAATTCGAAGCTCGGTAGACACGCCTTCATGGCCCGGTCGCCGATGAGCAGCACCGCATCGGTCCCCGCCGATTCCGGGTCCGCATCGATGGGCAATTGTTGGTACCGGATCGATTGATCCGACCG
>JAYTBD010000557.1:0-9441 GCA_043737155.1 Fimbriiglobus sp.
CGCTCGAAGCTCGACTGGGCCCCGGGGAAATCCAGCGTCTGCCTGCGCTTCCCCGATCACGCGCAGTTCCACCCCATCAAATACACCGCCGGGCTCATCGGGGCCATCCGTTCGAACGGCGGGGCCATCCTGACGGACACCGTCGTCGAAAAGATCCGCGGCGGCGACACCTGCGCGGTCACCACAACGCTCGGAAATACGATCTCGTGTCAGGCGGTGGTCGTCGCCACGAACAACCCGTTCGAAGGCGGTACGATCCTCCACAACAAAGTGGCGGCGTACATCACGTATGCCTTTGCCGCGGAAGTCCCCAAAGGCTCGGCACCCCGCGGTCTGTACTGGGATACGGAAGACCCGTACCACTACGTCCGCTACCAACCGGGCGCAACCTCCGATTACCTCATCGTCGGCGGGGAGGATCACAAGACCGGGCAGGCGACCGATCAAGCCGAGCGCTGGGATCGCCTGAAATCGTGGGCGGCGAAGTACTTCCCGGCGATGGGTGCGGTCCGTCACCACTGGTCCGGGCAAGTGTTCGAAACGCCCGACGGCCTCGGATTGATCGGCCTCGCGCCGTGGAATGGGACGAACGTCTACGTCATCACCGGCGACTCCGGGATGGGAATGACCCACGGCACCCTCGGGGCGCGGCTCGTGGCCGATCTCGCGCTCGGCCGGACCAACGAGTTGGCCTCGGTCTACTCCCCCTCCCGCGTGATGCCGGGCGCCTTGAAGACACTACTCGGGGAAAACCTGAACATGGCCGCGCAATACACAGATTGGTTCACGGGCGGGGACGTGAAGAGTGCCGACGTCATCCCAGCCGGCCACGGGGCCATCGTAAGGAGCGGTTTGACGAAGCACGCCGTGTACAACGCCAAAGACGGCCAGCGCACGACACTCTCCGCGGTCTGCCCGCACATGGGGGCCATCGTACGTTGGAACGCGGCCGAATCGACGTGGGACTGCCCCTGTCACGGCTCGCGGTTCAGCGCCACCGGCACTTGTCTCCATGGCCCTTCGACGACCGATCTAAAACGCATCGGATAAGGTATTTTCTAGATCGCACTAGCACATGGGTCAGTCATTGAATTTGGCATGCCGTCCGTCGCTGATGCGTCCGGCTCGTGGGCCGACCGTTACCACTCGGCGCAGTCCGGGCAACACGCGGATCAGCAGTGGAGTATCGAAGCTGATTTGTTAGCCGGACGCGCGAGCGACGGAGTCCAATCGCGCGAGGCGGAATGCGATGCGCACCGACATTCATCACTCCGTCGCTGGCGCGTCCGGCTAACAAATCAGCTGCAACCCTCCCCTGACTCGAACCAAGATTGAGGAACTTCGGAATGGAGCGATTGAAATGGCTGGTCAAACTTCTGCGGAGCGCGGGGGAATCCTGGCTCGATAACAATGCCACGCGGTTGGCCGCGGCCGTGGCCTTCTATTCCATCCTCTCGCTCGCACCCTTGCTGATCCTCGCCGTTTCGATCGCGGGGTTGGCTTTCGGCGAAGAGGCGGCCCGGGGTGAACTCGTGGGACAGATGAAGAATCTCGTCGGGGAAGAGGGGGCCAAGGTCATCCAGACCGCTCTGGTCGAAGCGAACAAACCCAGGGAGGGGATCTTGGCCACGGTGCTCGGTGTCGTCACATTGCTCGTCGGCGCGGCCGGGGTTTTCGGGGAATTGCACGACGCCATGAACGTCGTGTGGGAAGTCAAGTCGAAGCCGGGCCAAGGGGTGTGGAAGTTCATCCGCGAGAAATTCCTGTCGTTCGGCATGGTCCTGTCGATCGGCTTTATGCTCCTCATCTCGCTCGTCCTGACCACGGGACTTTCCTCCATGGGCACCTATGCTTCCGGATTGGCCCCGGGCGTTCCGACCCTGATGCGGATTGTGAACTTCCTCGTCAGTATGGCGTTGGTTACCGGGCTGTTCGCCTTGTTGTTCCGCTACTTGCCCGACGCGCGGATGCCGTGGCGATTCATCTGGCTGGGCGCGTTCATCACCGCGTTGTTGTTCACGCTCGGCAAGTATCTCATCGGCATCTACCTCTCGAAAGCCGCGGTCGGTTCGCCGTTCGGCGCCGCCGGCTCGCTCGTGGTCCTCGTCGTCTGGGTCTACTACTCCTCGCTCATCGTCTTCTTCGGCGCCGAACTCACCCAAGCCAGTGCCAAGGCCGCCGGAATCGAAGTCGAACCCCTCCCCAACGCGACCCGTATTCCGCCGCAAGCCGATCCCGAAACGCAGAAGGTACCGGCGAAATCTTAAACGCACATCCTCCGCAGACTCGCGGCCGACGATTCCGGCATCCTCGACCCGGCCGGTCATCGGGGAAAACATTTCTCCACATACTCGACAAAAAGATTTGACTGGGGACCATTCGGAGAGTATATACTTGTGTATTAGTATACTTAAAAGTACTATACGGAGTCGTACTGTGATTGCCACCCGCTCCGTCAATCGCCTCGGTTTCGATACACCGCGAATTGAATCGCCGGAACTGCCCGCGTTGCCGAAGTCGGCGCGCGATCGCGGCCGGCACTGGAGCGACACCGTCTTCCAAGCCGTGCTGGCCCTGAAAAACCAACTCGCCCACCGGGACGCCGCCGTCGTCTCCGCGGCGGCGAACTCGATTCTCGAACTGGAACGCACGCGGATGCGGCACGGGAAGTTGGTCGCGGGAAGCGAGTCCGTTTCGGACGCGCAAATTGCAATTCGAATAGGAGGACAGCCGGGCGCACGATCGGATGGACGAGAAACCGGCTGTCGGAGCGAAGGGAGAGACCGCGCCGAGGACGGACGAGCGAGCATTCGAGGAACACGTTTGTGAGATGACCGAATACGCCGAGGAATCGGAGGAACCGCCCGCGCTCCCACCGGTTCGATTCGTGCGATGGCTGCTGGATCGATGGGGCGTGGAAGCGAGTGCGATTCCGGAGGG
Source organism: Fimbriiglobus sp. (assembly GCA_043737155.1). GTDB lineage: Bacteria > Planctomycetota > Planctomycetia > Gemmatales > Gemmataceae > JALHQU01. The sequence goes on from JAYTBD010000557.1 coordinate 2,941, forward strand.
TGGCCTTTTGGATCACCTGCGGAAACACGGCGTCGGAGAAGCATCGCAGAAGCGTGCGGCGTGATCGACATTTGCGGCCTTGCGAACTCGTTCGGTCTGGCTGAAATTCCCCGCAGTCCGTAAACTCCCCGTTGCAAAGCGGGTCGTGGCCACTCGGGGGAATGCGGGATGAAACGGGCATTGATCACGGGCATCACGGGGCAGGACGGCAGCTACTTGGCGGAACTGCTGCTGGAGAAGGGGTACGAAGTCCACGGTATGGTCCGCCGGGCGAGCACCGAGAACTTCGAGCGCATCAACCACATCGCGCACCGGGTCCACCTCCACCAAGCCGATTTGCTCGACCAATTGTCGATCGTCGACGTGATGAAGGCCTCGGATCCGACGGAAGTCTACAACCTCGCGGCCCAGAGCTTCGTCCCCACGAGTTGGAAACAGCCCGTCCTCACGGGCGAGTTCACCGCCATCGGCGTCACACGGATGCTCGAAGCGATCCGCTTGCTCGGCAAGGATTCGATCCGCTTCTACCAAGCGTCGTCGTCCGAGATGTTCGGCAAAGTGCAGGCCGTGCCGCAGACGGAGGAGACGCCGTTCTACCCGCGCAGCCCGTACGGCGTCGCCAAGTTGTACGGGCACTGGATCACGATCAATTACCGCGAGAGTTACGGCATCTACGGCGTCTCCGGGATCCTGTTCAACCACGAATCCCCGCGGCGCGGTCGGGAGTTCGTCACGCGCAAAGTCACGGACGGTGCCGCCCGCATCAAGCTGGGACTTTCGAAGGAACTCCGCCTCGGCAATCTCGACGCCAAGCGCGATTGGGGTTTCGCCGGGGACTACGTCCAAGCGATGTGGCTGATGCTCCAGCAGGACGAGCCGGACGATTACGTCATCGCAACAGGAGAGACGCACACGGTGAAACGGCTGGTCGAACTCGCGTTCGGGGCGGTCGACCTCGACTGGCAGAAGTACGTCGTGCTCGACCCCGCGTTCGTGCGCCCCGCCGAAGTCGATCTGCTCATCGGCAGTCCGGCGAAGGCCGAGAAGCAGCTCGGCTGGAAGCCGGAAACGAGTTTCGAGAAGCTCGTCGAGATGATGGTTCGCGCCGACCTCGACCGGCTGAAAGCCGGCGATACGTCCAATTTCAAAGCGCGCGGAATTTAGCCCGATGCGAGTTCTCATCACCGGGATCACGGGGTTCGTCGGCGGGCACCTGACCGACCGCTTGGCGGCGGAAGGCGGCCACACCATCGCCGGTCTGAGCCGCCGCGCGGTTTGGCCCGCGGGGTTGAAGCATCTGGCCCCGGTGGCCGAGTTGCACGACGCCGACTTGCACGACGAAGCGCGACTGGTTCAAATCCTCACCGAAGTCCGACCGGACTGGATTTTCCACCTCGCCGGATACGCCAAAACGGGCGAATCGTTCCGAGAATCGGACGCCTGCTGGCGGGCGAACCTCGACGGCACCCGCTCACTGTACAGTGCCGTGGAGCGATCCGGATTGCGTCCGCGGATCTTGTTTGCGTCCAGCGGACTCGTCTACGGCGAACCCGACTCCGGCCGCATGGACATCGACGAATCGGCGGCCCTCAAACCGGCCAGCCCGTACGCGGCCAGCAAAGCGGCCGCCGATTTGCTCAGCTATCAAGTGGCGCGAAATCCGGGCCTCGATGTCGTCCGCATCCGCTTGTTCAACCAAATCGGTCCCCGGCAATCGTCCGACTACGCGATCGCTAACTTCGCCCGGCAGATCGCCGCCATCGAAGTCGGCCGGCAGGAACCTGTATTGGAAACTGGCGACCTCTCCGCATACCGCGATCTCACCGATGTCCGCGATATGACCGCGGCCCTGAGAGCCGTGATCGAATTCGGCGACACGGCCGACGTGTTCAACGCCGGGCGCGGCGAAGTCTGGCGCATGGACGAAGTCTTGACCCGGCTCGTCGGATTCGCACGGGTGAAGCCGGAGATCCGTTCGACTGCCCAGCCGGGCCGCACGGTAGATACTTCGATCAGCCGGGCCGACCCGGGCAAACTGCGGCGGAAGACCGGCTGGCTGCCGCAATTTGCGCTCGACGACACACTCGGCGCCATCCTCGACGACTGGCGTCAGCAAACGGGATCGCAACCATGAGAGTCGCCGTCATCGGCACCGGCTATGTCGGCCTCGTCACGGGCACGTGCCTCGCGGAGAGCGGCAACGACGTGGCCTGCGTCGATAATAATCCGCAGAAGATCGAGACGCTCAACGGCGGCGGGATGCCTATTTACGAGCCGGGGTTGACCGAACTCGTCCACAAGAATCGCCGCGATGGCCGGCTGACATTCACCACCGATTTGACGATGTCCGTACGCGCGGCGCGGATGATCTTCATCGCCGTGGGCACGCCGCAGTCGGATGCCGGCGATGCGGATCTGTCGGCCGTGTGGGCGGTGGCGAAGGCGATCGCGCTCGCGGTAAAGGATCTCCCCGCGGGGGCGCCGGGTTCGCGGATCGTCATTACGAAATCGACGGTGCCCGTCGGCACCAACAAACGCGTCGCGGAGATTCTCGCGGAGAACGGGGCGGCGCACGTTGATGTAGCGAGCAACCCGGAATTCCTCAAGGAAGGCGCGGCCATCGAGGACTTCATGAAGCCCGACCGAGTGGTCGTGGGCATTCGCAAACCCGAAGTCGGCGAAGCGCTCCGCGAGTTGTACCAGCCGTTCCTACGGACCGAGCGACCGTTCCTGACAATGACGCCCGAGTCGGCGGAGATGACCAAGTACGCGGCGAACGCGATGCTCGCCACGAAGATCAGCTTCATCAACGAGATGGCCAACCTCTGCGACCGCCTCGGGGCCGACATCAACGACGTCCGTCGGGGGATGTGCCACGATCAGCGCATCGGCTTCCAGTTCCTCTTCCCCGGTCCGGGCTACGGGGGGTCGTGCTTCCCCAAAGACATCCGCGCGATCCTCGGCATGGGCCGCAAGGTCGGGCAACCGATGAGCATGATGCAATCGGTGGACGACGTGAACGAGGATCAGAAACAAGTGCTCTTCGGCAAGGTCAAGGGCCACTTCGGCGAATTGAAAGGGAAGACGCTGGCGATTTGGGGTCTCGCGTTCAAGCCGCGGACCGACGACATCCGCGAAGCGCCGGCGCTCGTGCTGATCGATGCGTTGCTCGGGGCTGGGGCGAAGTGCCGCGTCCACGACCCCGAAGCCATGGCCAACGTCAAAGCGATCTACGGCGACAAGCTGACCTACGCGGACAAACCCTACGGCGCACTCGAGGGGGCCGACGGTTTGGTGATCGTCACGGAGTGGCAGGAATTCCGCACACCGGACTTCGATGTTATGAAGCGTTTGCTGAGCACCCCCGTGATCTTCGATGGCCGCAACATCTACGATGAGAAGACCATGGCGACCCACGGCTTCGCCTATTACGCCATTGGTCGGGGCAAGCGGTAGACCGTGCCTACAATGGTGGCATGGAAGGTAAGCAAAGCCTCGAGTACGAATCGGTGACGTTGACCGTCGGCGCGGACGCGTGGTCGTTCAACGTCGCCTCCCAGAAGATCGTGCCACTGTCGAGGGGTGCCGAACCCGCAACCCCCGCTTCGGCGACCGATATGCTGAACGTCGCGCTCGAAGGCCCCATCGGATTGGGAGCTCCACTCCAGCGAGCGGTCACACCCGACGATCAAGTCGTCATCGTCGTCGACGAACGCGTCCCGCAGCTCCTCACGCTCTTGATCGGGCTGTTGCAGCACCTCGTCGGAGGTCGCGTCGATCTGAAAAATGTCACGCTCCTCGTTCCCGCCACTTCGCTCGAACAGCCTTGGCTCGAGGACCTGCCCGACGACCTCGGCGACATCCACCTCGATCTGCACGATCCGGCCGATCGGAACAAGCTCGCTTATTTGGCGACCACCAAAGGCGAGCGGCGCGTCTATTTGAACCGCAAGATCGTCGAAGCCGATCTGTTGGTCGTACTCACGGGCCGCGGCTTCGATCCGAAACTCGGGTATTCGGGCGGAGCGGCGTTCCTGTTCCCCCAATTTTCGGACACCGAGACGATCGCCGCGTATCCGAAGGAGTTCGAGACCGCGACCCGACCCCACGAACCGAATCCGCTCCGCACCGAAGCCAAGGAAATCCTCAAACTGCTGGGGGCACCGTTCCTCGTCCAAGTGATCGAAGGGGTCGGTGACACCGTCGCCGAAGTGTTCGTCGGTTTGCCGATTTCGACCACCGACGGCGCCGCCGCATTGAAGAAGCATTGGCTCCGCCGCGTGACTCAAAAGGCCGATCTCGTGATTGCCGCGGTGTCGGGGTCGAATGGCGGCTTCACTTTCCGCGATCTCGCCACCGCGGTGGCAACCGGCCGACGGGTGCTCGAATCCCGAGGGCGATTGGTGCTGCTGACGACGGCCGCCCCGCCATTGGACGATTCGGGTGATTTGTTGCTGAAGGTCGAAGAACCGACGACCGCGTTGAAGCGGATCGCGATGGCCAAACCGGACGATGCCCTGCCCGGTACGTTCTGGGCGTTCGCCGCGAAGAAGGTCAGCTTGTACGTCGCGGCCGGTTGGCCAGACGAATTGATCGAGGAATTGTTCGCCACGCCGATCCACAGCGTCGGCGAAGTCCAACGGTTGATCGACGCGGCCGAGTCGGTGCTGTTCTTGCAAGATGCCCACAAGATGTTCGTCGAAGTCGGAGCCTGACATGACCCCGCCGGATTACGACGCCGCGATCGAGTCCGCGGCGCTCTTCGACGACTCGGCGATGGGAAAGCTGATTTTGAGGGGCCCCGATGCCCCGATGTTTCTCGGCAATCTCAGCACCAATGACATTGTCCCGCTCCCGCTGGGCGGCGGCTGCGCGACTTACTTCTGCGACTCGCGGGCTAAGGCTCTGTTTCAAGCCGCGGTCTACCACGTCCGGCTCGAGGACGCCCCGCACGCCCTTTGGCTCGAAACCACACCGGGACGGGAGATCGCGCTCTTGCAGCACCTCGACCGGTATTTGATTTCCGAAGCGGTGGAACTCGAGAACGCGACCGAACGCTTCGCCCAATTTCACTTGGCGGGGGAGCGTTCGAAAGCGATCCTCGAATCTGCGCTTGCGGCGGAACTGCCAACGTTGGCGGATTTCCAACACGTCGAGCGAACCTTTGGCATGCACTCCGCCGCGAGCATACGCCGCCGAGATCGGCTCGGATCGATGGGCTTCGACATCGTCTGTTCGCGCGAGCGCGCCGAGGGGATCGCCCGGATGCTGATCGCCGCAGGGGCGACAAAAGGCACGCTCGAGACGCGCGAGATCCTGAGGATCGAAGCGGGCGGCGCGGAATACGGCAAGGATTTCGACGAGTCGCGCTTCGTGATGGAAATCGCCGGGGCGACGAAGGCCGTGTCCTACTCCAAGGGGTGCTATCTCGGCCAAGAGCCGATCGTGATGTCGCGCGACCGCGCCGGCCACGCCCCGCGGGCGATGGTGAAGTTGCGGTGCGATGCCTCGCTGCCGGCGAGTGCGAAACTGTTCCAAGGTCCCGACGAAATCGGGTTCGTCACCTCGTCGGCGCAGTCGCCGCGCTTCGGTCCTGTCGCGCTCGGCTATGTGAAATGGAAGCACCGCGAGCCGGGTACCCAGCTCGAAGCCGATCTCCCGAGCGGCCGCGCGGCCGTCGCCGTCCAATCGTGAAATTTTCGTGCGGATGAAACCCGTTTGCCGTTCGGCGTGTAATATCCACGTGCATTCGGAGTTGTCTTCTCCAGCGACTCCACTGCCTTCAACACGCCAACAAGGTGATCCGATATGGGGACGCGTTCAATTCTCGGTCTCGCACTGCTGTTGATATCGGTATCCACGAGCCGGGCTGTCGAAAAGGAATCGCCGAAGCCTGTGGCAGCGGTCCAAGCCGGCGTCGGCCGCCGCGTCGTCGATGTCAAAAGCATCGCCCTCGACGGTAAGGAGTATCGACTGAGTACCTCGCTGAACGAGCGCAAAGCTCTCGTCGTCGCGGTGACCAGTTCGAGTTGCCCGATCAGCAAGAAGTATTTGCCGACGTTGGCGAAGCTCGAAAAGGAATACGGCGACAAGGGCGTCGGGTTCCTTTTGCTCAACCCGATTGCCACCGATTCGACCGACGATATCGCGAAGCAACTCGCCGCGGCCGGGTTCAACGGGCCGTACTTCCACGACAAAGATGGAGCGCACGCCAAGACGCTCGGCTTGACGTCCACAACCGAAGTGTTCGTGATCGATCCGAACCGCACCATCGTTTACCGCGGGGCGGTGGACGACCAATACGGCATCGGCTACTCCACCGATGCCCCGAAGCGGACCTATTTGAAGGACGCGCTCGATGCGGTTCTCGCGGGCAAGGAACCGGCCGTGCGGGCGACGACCTCGCCGGGCTGCGTGCTCGACCTCGCGTCCGCCAAAGCCGAAGCTGCACCGAAAGTGACGTTCCACAACCGCATCTCGCGGATGGTGCAACAGAACTGC
>JAYTBD010000558.1:0-3926 GCA_043737155.1 Fimbriiglobus sp.
GATCGCATGGAGGGCCGTGGCGTCGGCAACGTTTTGCTGACGTTCAGTTATTGCCGGCTCTTCGCCACCGCGACCGCGATCGCAGTCCGGAGCTGAAGAAGATTGTTCACCGCGCCCAGACCCAAGTCAATCGGTCACGGCTGAGGGAGCCGTCGCCGTGGTCCTGAGCGGCGGTGCAGCGGCCGCGGCGGCGGTCGCGGCTCTGCCTTCGCCGAAGATCAGCAGCAGTGGGCTGGCGATGTATATCGACGAATAGGTCCCGACGATCACCCCGACGACCATGACGAACGAGAATAGGTGAACGCCTTCGCCGCCCCAGATGTAAAGCACGCCGACGACGAGGAATACCGTGAGGCTGGCCAATATCGTCCGACTCAGGGTTTGGTTCACACTGTCGTTGATGATCTGCGGGGTGAGGACCGCCGTCTTGCCGCGGACTTCCCGGATGCGGTCGAAGACCACGATGGTGTCGTTCACGGAGTAGCCGACGAGCGTGAGCAGTGCCGCCACGGCCGTGAGGTCGATCTTGAAGTCTTGGAGGCCCAGGAAGTGGCCGACGGTCGTGTCGTGCAGGTAATGGCAGGCCGCGATGGCCCCGAGCGTGAAGCAAAGGTCGTGGACCAAGCAGATGACGGCGGCGAGGCCGAATTGCCAACTGCCGAAGCGGAACCAGAGAAACGCCAGCACCGCGAGCCAACTGGCGGCGACGGCGAGCAGTGCCCGATCGCGCGTGTCCGCGGCGAGAGCCGGGTCGAACACTTCGAGGCGCTCGGGCAGCGGCCGGGATTCGAACGACTTCTGCGCTTCGCCGAGGATGTTGCGGAGGGCGGCTTCGTCCTCGAGTTTCTTGTCGGGCTTGGCCTTGGCGTCCAAGGCGGCGCGGAACTCGGTATTCTCGGAGAAGTCGATCTTGATCGTCTTATAGCGGCCCGTGCGTTCCTCTTCGGACGCGGCGGCTTTGGCGGCGTTCGCTGCTTCTTCGGTGCCGCCTGCGGGAACTTCCGTCTTGATACCGATCAAGGTGAGCGCGGTCGCCGAGCCGGTCGAGGGCACGCGGTTTGCGAGCTTGAGTTCGCGCTCAACGAAGCGCTTGAAGTAGCCGGGCGAAGTCGGTTGGTCGAAGGTCAGCGTCGCGGTGAAGTAGTTCTTGTCGACCTGCTTCTCGTCTTTCGCCATCCCGTTGAAGATCTTGACGTCGGTAATCTTTGTGCCGGCCATCAGGGCCGCGTTCGAGGATTCGTCCCGCAGCAGGCGGTCGAGGGTAATCTGGACGAGTTCCGGTTCTTTCTCGGTGGTCCGGACGGTGAAGCTGCGGGCCTTGTTGCCGCCGAAGCTATCTCCCTTCAAGAACACCTGTTCGACGGACGCGTCGGGCAGAATCGACGCACGGGCTTTGAGATTCGAAATTCGCGCGGCGTCGTCGGCCCCTTCCGGTCGGCTGGCGAGTGTCACCTTTTCTTCGGTGATCTTACCGTCGCCCTCGTTGTAGACGATCTTGTAGATGTTCTCGGCCGATTTCATTTCGCCGGTCACTTCGTCGGCCCCGCCGAACGAGAGTGCCACGACTTCCTTCACGCTGAGCCGTTTCTTCTGGCGGTCTTCGCCGAGGAGTTCGATCATCCCCATCTTGCCGTCGCTCCCGCTGAGCGAGCGCTCTTCACCGTCCTTCAACCGGCCGCCGTACGCGGTGCCTTGGGTGAAGTCGACGTTGAGGACCTTCTCCCCGCGGAAGAGGAACAGCCCGAGACCGAGGATGGTCAGGGTCGCGGTGAGGGCGAACATCTTGTTCCGCAAACGCATGAAGTCGAAGTTCGGCCGGGCGAAGAGCCGCATCATCTTGAGTTGCGTGACCATCTTGCGGTACATGAAGTAATCGAACATCAACCGCGTCATGAACAGCGACGTGAACAGGCTGATGACGAGGCCGACGGTGAGGCTGACGCTGAAGCCTTTGAGGCTGTCATTGCCGAAGGTATACATGACGATGGCGGTGAAGATGCTCGTCAAGTGGGTGTCGATGATGGTGGGCAACGCGCGGTCGTAGCCGTTGCGGATGGCCCCGATCAGTGTGGCCCCCTTTTCGCGCTCCTCGCGGATGCGCTCGTAGATGAGCACGTTGGCGTCCACGGCCATGCCGAGCATGAGCACGAGCCCGGCGAGGCCGGGGAGGGTGAACGCGGCGTTCACGGCGACCATGAAACCGATGGTCAGCAGCAAGTTGGCGAACAGGGCGACGCAGGCGACGAGGCCGGCGAAGCGGTAGTAGTAGACCATGAACAGCAGCACCGCCGCGAACGAGGCGAACACCGAGATCAACCCCTTGCGGATGGTCGATTCGCCGAGGGTCGCGCCGACGGTGTTTTCGCTGACGGGGTCGGGCTTGAGTTCCGCGTTCAGGTTGCCCGAGCGCAGGATGTTGACGAGTTGGTTGACGGCCTTCTGGGTGAAGCTGCCGCCGCTGATGATCCCCGAACCGGGGAGGACGGCATTGAGCGACGGGGCCGAGACGATCTTATCGTCCATGATGACCGCGAGGCTGCGGACCATGGCGTCGGTCGGCTTGTTGCGCTCGGTCATGTCGCGGAACATCTTCGAGCCGGCGGGGGTCTCGAAAGTGAATCCGACCGCGGGATTATTGTCTTTGTCCTGCTCGGATCGTGCGGAGATGCGGACATCGCCGACGACGCGGACGTTGTCGGCCGACGACACCCGCGTGAGCAGGAAGTACTCGACGTCCTTGCCTTCTTCCTCTTTAGTGCGCGACTGCTTGGAGAACGGTCGGCTGTAATAGAGGTACGAGACTGCCAGATTGCCCGTGCTCCCCCGGCGCTGCAGGAGGGTGCGGTTGCGACTGGCTTCGAGTTCGGGGTAATCCCAATTCACCCCTTTGCCGAATTTCTTCGGAGGCGGTGATTTCGCGTAAGCGCTGCTCAACCCTCGCCCTTCGCGCTCCTCGCGGCCGAGTTCGACCCATTCGTAGCGGACGTCGATTTCGTCCCCGCTGGCCTTCACTTTGAAGGTGCCCGCCGGCGCCGGGGGCACCTTGCCCGATTTGGCGCGGTCCGCGATAGTCGTATCGCCGGGCGTCGGGGTGTCGAGCAGACGCTGCGCTTCGAGGATGCCTTCGCGGTCGTCTTCGAAGTTCGCCAGAATGCGGAACTCGAGTACTCCCGTCTGCTTGACTTGGTTCCGCACGTCTTGGACGAACTCTTCGTTTAGGGCTTCTTTGTTGCCGCCAGTGCTCCCCGCGAATGGCAAGATGATTTCGACCCGGTTATTGCCGATGGGTCGGACGATGACGTTCTTCAAGTCGGTCGGATCGATCCGCTTCTTGAGTTTCTCGGCGAGTTGCTTGATGTCGTCGCGGGTGAGTTCGCGCGCGTCTTCGCCGCGCGACTTCGTCTTGTCGTCCATCCGCTCGCGGTCGACTTCGTAAACGAGGATGGTTCCGCCGGCGAGGTCGATCCCGCGGCGGAAGCCGATCTGCCCGTTCGATTCTTTCCAGAACGCGAACCCGGCGAACCCGCCGGCGATCAGCGTCGGCACGAGGCAAATGAGCAAGCGGGTCAGGAATTTCGGTCGCATGGCGTACTCGGATAACAACCGGCGGCACGGCCCCGGCTCGGATGTGTGGGTGGACTAGCTCTTCACTTCCGCGGTTTCTTCGCCGACCACGCTGGTGATCGCGGTCCGGAGGACGCACAACTTGGTGTCTTCGGTGCGGATGATCGCCTCGGTGCCGCCGTCCTTCAGCTTGACGAGCGTGCCGACGATCCCGGACGCGGTGATCACCTTCGATCCGGGCTTCATCGACTCCATCATCTTCGCCTTCTCGCGCTTCTGGCGCCGCTGCGCGGGGAGCATGACGACCAAGAAAAACAGGCCAAAAATGGCGATCATGAACAGCGGGTTGGCCCAGAACGGCG
>JAYTBD010000559.1:0-3922 GCA_043737155.1 Fimbriiglobus sp.
CCAGGGCAACGCCCTGGGTCGGCGGGGACGATGGGACCCGCCACTGCCCCTTCACCTTGACGCCGTCGGCCGAATCCGGCTATATCCCCGGTGGCTGGCAGGGACGCCAGCATTCCCCGGCGGATCGACCATGCCGCGCCGACTGGCCCTTTCGATTGCGGACATCCGCGTGCGCTTCGGGAATACCGTCGCCCTCGACGGCGTGTCGCTCGACGTGCGCCGCGGCGAAATCGTCGGCCTGCTCGGCCCCAACGGCTCCGGGAAAAGCACCGCGCTCGCCGTCGCGGCCGGGATCCTCGAACCCCACACCGGAACCGTCTCGGCATGCGGGATCCGCCGCGATGCCAACCCCTGCGCCTTCGCGAAGAAGATCGGCCTCGTCCCCCAAGAACCCGCCCTCTACGACGAACTTTCGGCCGAGGCGAACCTCGCGTTCTTCGGCCGACTGTACGGGCTTTCGGGCTACGAACTCAATTGCCGCGTGGCGACCGCGCTCGACCGCGTCCGACTGACCGACCGCGGCCTCGACCGCGTCGGCACCTTCTCCGGCGGCATGAAGCAGCGCGTCAATCTGGCCGTCGCGCTGCTCCACGATCCGCCGCTCTTGCTCCTCGATGAACCGACGGCGTCGCTCGATCCGAAATCGCGCGACGCCCTTTTCGCCGACCTGCACCGCCTCCGCGAAGCCGGGCACGCCGTGCTGCTGACGACCCACCATTTGGACGAAGCCGAGTACGGCTGCGACCGCATTGTGGTGCTCGAGAAAGGCCGGATCGTCGCGCAGGGCAAACCGGCGGATCTCGTGCGCCACTCGCCGACGGACCGGGCGATTCTGTACGGGCAACTCCGGGAGAACGTGGCGCACTTCTTCGTCAAGGGTCTGCGCAAACGGGTCGAAGCGGGCGTCGAACTGGAGATCATCGGTCGGCGACTCCGACTGTCCGCCGAAAGTCCGGAGCAACTCGGCCGGGCCCTCGGACTCGTGCTCAGCGACGGGATCCAGCTGGACACCTTCCACACACCGCCGGGCCGGTTGGACACACTCCGCCGACAAGTTCCCGTCGCGCAGGGGGAACCGTGCGACGTCACTTGAACCTGATCCTCGCGCTGGCCGGGAAGGATTGGCGGCTGTTCCTCGCGGACAAGCGCGCGGCCCTGCTCTGCTTCGCCGTGCCCATCGTACTCGCGTCCGCCTTCGGGCTGATCTTCGACAAACCCAAGGGCCAATCGGGCGCGGTCAAACTGCCGCTGTTGGTCGTGGTCGAAGACGATGGACCGTTCACCCGCAGCGTCGCGGAAGAGTTTCTCGCCGGCGAACGCGTCGAAGCGGAAGTCGTCACGCGGCAGCAGGCTATCGAGCGTTTGGCCGAGCGCCGGCCCGGCGTGGCCGTGGTCTTCGCAAAAGGTTTCGAAGCGCTCGCCGCGTGGACACCCGGCAGGTGCGGCCCGCGCCCGGTCGTGCAAGTGCTGTACGATCCGCTCTGCCGCAACGAGAGCCAGTGGGCCGAGGGGATCGTCGCGGAAATCGTGATGCGGAAGCTCGCATCGGACAAACTCCCGCCCGCTTTGAAGGGTCAGAGCTTATCGTTGCCCTTCGTCGTCGAGTCGGTGGAAGCGGCCGATTCGCAGGCCGGATTCAATTCCTATTCGCACAGTTTCAGCGGCATGACCCTGCAATACCTGCTTTTCTGGGGCATGGAGAGCGGCCTGCTCTTGTTGCGGGATCGTCAGCGAAGCGTCTGGATGCGCTTGCGGGCGGCACCGGTGCCATTTTGGTGCGTGCTGTTGGCTAAGGCGTTCTCCACGGCGAGCATTGCGTTCCTCCAAGTGCTCACGACGTTCGCCTTCGGCTACCTCGTCTTCGGCGTGACCATCGGCGGCTCGTGGATCGGCTTCTTACTGCTCGCGCTCGGGGTGAGTGTCCTCGCCGCCGCGACCGGATTGCTCGTCGCCGCCGTGGGTGGAACCGAGGCCCGCGCCCGGAGCATTTGCATCCTCGGGATCCTCGGGGTTTCGATGCTCGGTGGGCTGTGGTTGCCTTCGTTCGTGCTGCCGGGCTGGGCGCGCGATCTTTCGCTCGGCCTGCCGACGACGTGGGCGATGCGCGGTTTCGACGGCGTCACGTGGCAGGGCCGCGGATTCTGGGATTCGCTCATCAGCGTCTCCGCCGTGGCAGGGTTCTCCGCGTTGTTTATGTCGGTGGCGGTCGCACGATTGGTTTCCTCCGAGGCGCGCCGCCGGCGCGGATACGCATGACGCGCATCTCGACGATTCTCCTCGCGGTACTCGCGTGTACCCCGCCCGCCGTCGCCCAGAAACCGGACGCGCCCAAGCCGGTGGAACTGAGTTTCGAAGATCAATTCGAACGGAAGCATTCCGTCGCGGATCTGCGCGGGAAGGTGGTCATCCTCGTTTACGGGGATCGCCACGGCATCGAAGCGAGCCGGGAACTCGGCGAGAAGTTGCACGTCGTTTTCCACCCGACGGCCAAGGGGCAAACGCCGGAGAAGGCCAAAGCGGCTCCCGTCACCGCGCTGCCGGGCGTCACCGCCGGCAAAGATTCGCCGGATGTGGTCGTGGTGCCCGTGGCCTGCGCGGGGCAAGTGCCCGGTCCGATCAAAACGCTCATCCGACTCGGGCTGAAAAAAGATGCCGCGGAGACGCCGGTGTGGATCGATTTCGGAACCGCCATGGCGGACAAGTTCACTGTGAAGGAGAGCCAACCGAATCTGGTTGTGATCGACGCCCGCGGCTATTTACGGTTGAAAGTGAACGGCACGCCGGACAAGGCGACTTACGAGAAGATTTTGCAGACGACGCAGAACCTGCGCGCGGAAGCGGCGGGGGTCAAATGAGACCGAATTAGCCCGCGGGTCTAACGAGTGCGAACAAGCGGGTTTGGACCCAATCGTGGGCTTGGGACAGCGCATCTGCATCGCAGGGGTTCGGCGGGGAGGGAATCTGACTAACGACCCGAGAGTCGGAGGTAGTTTGACCGGCGGGGAGTATCGGCAAGTTTGTCAGCAACACGGTGGGTGACTTGGGCTCCGTGTGCGTAGCCACCAAAGATTCTAGCAGCTCGTTCTGCCGTTGCATCAGTCCCGTCTGAACGGACTGCTCGCGTTTCATCTCGGCAAACAAGCCGGTCAGCGTCGACGCAAGACTTCGCAATTCGCCTATCTCGCTGCAAAGCGATTGGTACTCGTCGCGGCATTCCGGCACCGCTAGTGTGCCGCTGCGAGGCATCGCGACAGAACTCACGTAAGTCCTTGCCATGGACGATGACTCCTCGGTTGCTCAACGTTGAGCAATTTCGTGATGCTAACTTGGCACTCCGCTACGCAATTATTGTGCCACGAATGTAATCTCAGCGTATCAGTACGTCGTAAGTACGTAGTACAGGTGGTATTTTTGCCCACTAAAATCGTCGGCCGAAATGGGAAGCAGTTTGCCTTCCATACTTTATGTGCGCAAATGGTTGCCAGTCATTGAGCGAAAGTATTCCAAAACCAACAAGCCCTTGATCTTTATTTCTTCACATTATTAAAGGAATTTAAGCTGCGATCTCAAATAGTGTTAACCGGTGTCGCGTTTTTGGCATGAAGATTCGAGAAATCGGCATAAAAATAGCCTGTCGAAGTGATTGACCGCTTATTTCTTGGGTACAATGACCAACCTCACTTGCCACTCGGATGTCCATCGATGATGCTTTTCTGGCGAAACCGCGCGAAAGTATCCCCCATCCTCACTAACTGTGCCGTCGGTCGGCGGAAGGCTTTGTGCCTGGAGTCGCTCGAAGACCGCTCCTTGCCTTCCGGCTTTTTCTTGACGGGCGTAGGTGGCTTCACCGATCCGGCCCAGCCGAACGTTCGCCTTTACGACGCCTTTTCCGACGCCGGCAACTCTTCCACGGTTCTTCCCC
>JAYTBD010000560.1:0-9427 GCA_043737155.1 Fimbriiglobus sp.
CTTGCTTCTCTGTGTCTCTGTGTCTCTGTGCCTCTGTGGTTAATCCTGTTTTTTCGGCGGAGCCGGGAATTCGATTTTCTTCACGCTCTGCAGATACTCCAGCGTCGGTTCGGCGGGTTTGCCGCCGGCCTTCGCGTGCCAGTGCAGTCCGAAGCCGTGCGGACCTTTGGCATCGATCAATTTCGGTTGCAGCGTCAGCAGAGCCTTGACCACCTCGATTTGGCCGAGCATCGCCGCGGCGAAGAGATCGACGCGGGCGCCCTTCTCGATGAGGAACTCGGCGATGGGTCGGTTGCCCATGTGCCCGGCGGCACCGAGGGCGGTTTCCCAGTCGCCCGCGCCCCAGTCCATCGCGGCATTCAACAGACCCGGCTCCTTTTCGAGGAGTTTCTTTACCAAGGCCAAATCGCTGTGGGCGAAAATTACGAAGTCCTGCACGAGCACCCGATTGATCTGCGGCTTCTTCCAACCCGGCTGAAACTTCGGCGCGTCGTAGTCGCGCTCGAATACGGCCTCGATCGGCTTGGCCGGTTCCGCCGCGCCGCCGGAACCGACGGCCGCGACCGTCCCAACGACGGCGGCGAACTCGCGGCGGGAAATGGAATCGGACATGGTGTGCTCCTCCGGATGTATCGATGAAGTGTACCAGTCCGTCCGCTTGCCCGCATCGGCACCTCCCGTAAAACGCTGGCAACGTCCATCTCCCGTTCCCCCGCGAAAGGCTCCAATCCCATGGGCTTCCAACAAACCCCGACCCACAAGAACGGCAAAGGCAGCTTCCACCAAATCGGCTTGGTACGCGGGCAGTTCGGCAACATCCCCGAAGCCCCGTGGCTCAAGTTCATCGCCGAGTCGGGCTTCGACGGCTGGGAAGAAGCGAGCTGGGAACTCGACCTGCGGAAGTGCGACACCGACGCCGGGGCGGCCGCATTCGCCGCCGAACGCGTGGCCCTCGCCAAGAAGCACGGGTTGGAAATCTTCACCGTGGCGACGCACCTCCAAGGCCAAGTCCTCGGCGACGAACCGAGCGCGAAGACGCTCAACTTCTGCAGCGGCAAGGGCGAAGCCAAAGCTGCATACAAAGCGTGGCGCGGCGCCGGGAACAATCCGCCGCGGACCGATCCGTACTTTGTGCCGGAGGAAGTGGTCAAGCTCGTCCGCGCCGAAGCGCAGAAGGATTTGGAAGCCTGCGTCCGCTACGCCGGCCACCTGAGCAAGTTGCAAGGCCGCAAAGTCGCGCTCCCGGGGTTCGTCGGCAGCCCTGCGAATTGTTGGAGCCACTGGTTCCTCTTCCCGCCGCTGCCCGGCGAGATCGAAGGCTACAAACTCCCCGACGTGCGCGAGCTCTCGTTGGAGCTGTTGGTCGAGCGCTTCGGTCCCGTCTGGAAGCTCTGCAAAAAGTACGGCGTGACCTTTGACCTCGAGTGCCATCCGAGCGAACGGGCCATGGGCGACCTCGAAAGCGCGGCCGATTACATCCAGCACATGAACAAAGCGGGCTTCGAAGGGACCGTCGGCTTCAACCTCGACGGCAGCCATATGGAATGGCAGAACGTCAGCGTGATCCAATTCATCCGCGAGTTCGGCTCGTACATCCACTGCGCCCACGTCAAGGGCGTGCAGGTGGAGCGCGAGCATTGCCGGGGCGGCCGATTGGGCGGTCACCGGAGCATGGGTCACTGGACCAACGGTTGGAAATTCGTCACCGCCGGCACAGCGCGCGACGCCAACAGCTTGGAGGAGATCTTCATCGAGTTGAACCGCGTCGGCTTCGACGGGGCCGTCAGCATCGAGTGGGAAGACAACGACGCGGATCAACTGGCGGGGGCGAAAGCGGCCTTAGCGAACTGCCGCCGAGCCGACCTGCCGCCGAGCGGGATGAAGCACGACGAGATGCTGAAGGGGTAATGGATGTGGTGTAGAATGAGGGTGGGCCGGAGGTGCGGCCCACCTGTTGAGACTCGAACTGGGAGGGAGCGATGGCCGAACCGACGGACGAGCAATTGAAGGCGTATGCCGACACACTGCCGGACATCTACAAATCCACACTCAAGTCATTTGTGACATACACCAAGTCGCAAGGTGTTTTACTAGCTCCTCTACCGCGTCGGATCGGCACGGCGCTGACTCTGGAAACCATCGATGACCGGCTGCAAGAACACTACGACCTCTACCTCAGCGGCGACACCGAAGAAGCGCTTGGGAAATTAGTCGCACGCGGGTTCATCGAGGAGTCTGAGGAACCGATCTTGAACTACAAACCCACGGCTCTCGGCGAGAGACTGATCGCGGTCTTGATCGACAGAGAACCGATGGCAGCAGAGTTGCCTGAGCTTCCTCAACCCGCTTGGGCCTGAGATCGATGCTTTGGCAACCTTTGTCCTTCCCGAAGTGTAAACATCACGTCTTCTTGTCTCACTGCCAAGATGATGGGGATTCCCTCGTTCGTCCCGTCTACGAATCCCTTTCGAAGAATGGTATCGACTCTTTCATCGATGTCGCCGACTTCTATTACGGTCGCGATTCTCGCTCTGCGCTTAAGGATGCGATTCTGGATAGCCGCCATGTGATTTTCTTCATCACCGACGCCATGTTGAATTACACGCGAGGCTGGTGTGTGCTCGAACTGGCATATGCAGAGTTGGTCGACTCGAATTTACACTTTCGCGGAGGCAAAGCGGCAAACGCTATGTTGCCATTATTTTTGCTCCCCCAAGCCGATGAGCGACTGCCTCGTAGCGTCTGGCAAGCGGTGCGTGATAAGGGCCGCTTTATCCGTCCCGAAGTCGACAGAGACCCTATCGCGTGGTGCAGTCAACAAATTCAAGAGTTTCTCGGACGAGAATTGGACTTGTCCAAAAAATGGGCAAAGCTTGCCAGAGAGAATCGAGAACTCTCCGCGGATTTAAGAGGGGTGTCGGGGCGCTTCGACCGCGTCACCAAGTTCCAACCCCGACTGCCGAAGCTGTGAGCACCTCTCCTCTGCGCGTCGCGATATTTCACGATTGGCTCACCGGAATGCGCGGCGGCGAGAAGTGCCTCGAAGCCGCCTGCGAGCATTGGCCCGAGGCGAAACTCTTCACCTTGCTCCATAAGCCGGGCTCGGTGTCGGAACCCATCGAACGCCTCCATCCGCAGGCGAGTCTGCTCAATGCCCTCCCCGGTTGGCCCCGCTATTACCGGTACTTGCTGCCCCTCATGCCGCTGGCCGCGCGCTGGCGAATCCCGGAGTCCACCGAACTCGTGCTCAGCTTCAGCCACTGCGTGGCAAAGGCCGCGCGGCCGCCGAAAGGGATCCCGCACATCTGCTACTGCTTCAGCCCCATGCGCTATGCGTGGCACATGCGCGAGTCGTACTTCCGCGGCGGAATGAAAGCGAAAGCCATCGGCGTGATCTTGAAGGAACTGCGCGACTGGGACCGCCGCACGGCGAGCCGGGTGACGCACTTCGTCGCCATCAGCAAGACGATCCAACAGCGCATCCGCGAATGCTACGGCCGCGATAGCGTCGTCATCTATCCGCCGGTCGATACCGACTTCTACACCCCGGTCGATGTGCCGCGCGAGGATTTCTACCTCGTGGTGTCGGCGCTCGCACCCTACAAGCGATTCGACCTCGCCGTGGACGCCTGCCGGCGGCTCGGCAAGCGATTGATTGTGATTGGCTCGGGACAGGAATCGGCGAAGCTGCAAGCGGGCGCCGGGCCGACGACGACCTTCCTCGGTTGGCAACCCGACGGCGTTATCCGCGACCACTTCCGCCGCTGCGCCGCCGTGCTCTTCCCGGCCGAGGAGGACTTCGGCATCGTGCCGGTGGAAGCGCAAGCCTGCGGCGCCCCAGTGATCGCATTCGGTCGGGGCGGGGCGACCGAAACGATCCGCGGCCTCGGAGAAGCGAACCCGACGGGGCTGTTTTTCGAGGAGCAAACAACGGACGCGGTGGTCGATGCGATCGGGCGCTTCGAGCGCGACCGTGAGGCGTTCGACCCGGCCGATGCGCGACGGAATGCGGAGCCGTTCAACAAAGGACGTTACGAACGGGAGTTGTTCGGGTATGTGGCGGAGGTGTTGGGATTGTCCATTATGACTCCCCTTCGCTTTGGTGTGTGAGGTCTGCCCGCCCAAAGTCCAGCCGCATTGAAAATCCCAGAGATAATTCGATTGGATTTGGGTGATCGTCTTCTTCTTTGCGGACTTTGCGGCTTTGCGCGGGTAGGCGCCCGAACATTTCGTTCGACTCCGAGGGGTTTCCCTTCAGAAACGCCCCGGCATGCGGAACAATCTTGGCATGCCCAAAGCCCCACACGCCGAACCCCCGATGGCGACGGACCCCGTGCCCACGCCGCGCCGGCGTCTCGACGCCCTAGCCGCGTCCTTCGCCGCCGCCGGGGCCGCGCTCACCCTCGCGCTGGTGACCGCTCCGAATTGGTTCGGTGCGTGGGGCGATGCGATCGCAATCGCGATCCTCGATTCCCTCGGTCTCGGCGTCGCGGTCTTGCTGACCGGATGGTTCGCGTCGGTCGGCCTCTACATCGCGAAAAGGGGTTGGCTCCGCCTCGGGGTCCGCGCCCTCGGCTGGGCGATCCTCACGGCGGGTGCCTCGGCGCTCGCCGACAAGGCACTGGCACCGAACGTGTCCATCTTCGGTCCCGGCGGATCCGTCGGGGCGTGGCTCCGCTTCCAACTGGATGCCATCGCACCATCCCCGGTTCCTGAACTCGGCCTTGCCGGCTTTATTCTCGTCGGATTGCTCCTCGCGTTGGACGGCGCTGTCCGGGCCACGGTGAGGACCGCGTGGAAACTTCTGCGAGGCACGGGTCGGAGCTTGCTCCGCGCCAACGCCTCCCTAAATCGACACGCGGATGCGCTGGTCCAAAAGATGACCCCGGCCGAGAAGCCCCCCCTCGTGCCGCTCACAGCGGTGCGCGCATCCGTCGTCGCTGTCTCGGCGGACGTCCCGATCACCCGGCCCACCGCTCCCCCCGAAATCGAAGCGCCGGTGCCGATCCACCGACACACCGAACGCGCCGCGACAAATCAGCCGACACCGCTCCCGTTCCGTCTCGTACCGCGCGAAGATGAGGAGGAACTCGAAGAGCCGCGCTCGAACCTGCCCGAGGGATACGAACTGCCGTCATTGGCGTTGCTCGCGGATGCCGATCCGTTTCCCGTTGCCGACCACGAGCAAAAGTTGCGCGAGCGCGCGGCCCTGCTCGAAAAGACTTTCCTCGACTTCGGGATCGTCGTCCGCGTCGTCGGCATTCACACCGGCCCGGTTATCACCCAGTACGAGATCGCGTTGGAGACCGGCCTGCGGTTGAACAAGGTCACGGTTTTGGCCGACGACATCGCATTGAACCTCGGCGTCCAGAGCGTCCGCATCGTCGCCAGTATCCCCGGCCGCAACACCGTCGGCGTCGAAGTGCCGAACGAACATCGGCAAACAGTGCGGTTGAAGGAGATCATCCAAGCGACGACCGCGAAGACGGCCAAGTTCAAGCTGCCGATCTACCTCGGCAAAGACGTCGAGGGCCGGCCGCTGGTGTACGACATGGCGACGATGCCGCACCTGCTCATCGCCGGTCGCACCGGCACCGGGAAGTCGGTTTGTTTGAACGCGATCATCCAGAGCTTTTTGTTCAGCCGGGCGCCGGACGAGTGCCGACTGATTTTGATTGACCCGAAGAAGGTCGAGTTCAGCGACTACGCCCGCATTCCGCACCTCATGCACCCGGTCGTGACCGACGACAAGAAATCGGAAGCGATCCTGAGTTGGGCCGTGGACAAAATGGAGGAGCGCTACGAACTGCTGCGCCGGGCGCGGGTGCGGAACATCGCGAGTTACAACGAGCTGACATTCGACGAGATTATCAAGCGGGTCGATCCGCAGAGCGAGGACGAACGCCGGCAGATCCCGCGCAAGATGCCGTACATCGTGGTCATCGTCGACGAGGTCGGCGACCTGCTCATGTCGATGAAGAAAGAGGTCGAGGGGCACATCATCCGGCTGGCGCAGAAGTCGCGCGCTTCGGGCATCCACCTGATCCTGGCGACGCAGCGGCCGACGGTCGATGTCATCACGGGGCTCATCAAGTCGAACTTGCCGGCGCGGATTTGCTTCCAGGTTGCCAGCCGCAACGACAGCATGGTCGTGCTCGACGAAAAGGGGGCCGACAAGCTCCTCGGCATGGGGGATATGCTCTTCCTGCAACCGGGCACGAGCACCATCGTGCGTGGCCAAGGGGCGTACGTCGACGACAAAGAGATCGAGCGCGTCATGGAGGAACTCGGCCAGTACGAGCCGAACTTCGAGAGCGAATTGCTGAACCTGAAGACGAAAGATCCGGTCGGTGACGGGAACGCCGGCGAGAAGATGCGCGACCGCGATGCGCTGTATGAACAAGCCATCGAAGTGGTCCTGCGCGAGCAGCGCGGTAGTACTTCGCTCCTGCAGCGCGCTCTCGGGATCGGATACGGTCGGGCGTCGCGGCTGATCGACTTCATGGCCGAGGACGGCATCGTCGGCACTTTCAACGGCAGCAGCGCCCGAGAGGTGCTTCTGACGAGCGAGGATTGGCAGACGCGGAAGCGGGCCTGAGTCGCCGAGCGAGTAGCGCTGAATCGCGAGCGTTGGTGGGCCTCTGCAAACCACTCGATTCGCCGGCGGAGATCTGCTATCGTAGGGCGGTCGCTCCGGAGAACCCGCTATGCCCCGTTCGGTTCTGTTCGCCTTTCTACTTGTTACCATCTTCGCGGGCCCCTCCCTAGCGGTCATCAAGGTGCTGACGCCCTTGAGCAAGGTCGTCAACCCGGTGCCGTTCATCTTCGTCGCCGAGGTCGACAAGGTCGATCCCGACAAACCGTCCGTCGTCTTCAAATTCTCCGAAAACCTGAAGGGGAAGACCAAGCTCGAACGGCTGCCGGTAAACTTGACGGGGGATAGCTTCGCCAAGAAAGACGGCCATTTGAAGGTGATGCTCGACCGGCTGGCCCCCGGTCGCAAGCTAGTTCTGTTCGTTTCCGAAGAAGAGGGCGACTACTCGGCCTTCGGGTTCCTCGAGGGGACGTGGTTCCAGATGAACGGCGCGACCGACAAAGAAACCAAGGCCGTGCGCTGGTCGTTCCTCCACGCGGAGCCGTACTTCCGCCGGACGTTTCAAGGGAGCACCGCCGAGTTGAAGTCGGTGATCGAAGACGCGCTCGGAGGGAAAAAGAAGCCGCCGGAGCCGGACGAGAAAGTGCCGCACGGCTACGGGCCGACGGTGGAGGAGGACAAGAAGAAGGGGGAAAAGAAAGAAGAACCGCAAGCGAACGGCCGGCCCCAGCCGGCCGGTTTTGTTTCCGGGCCGCTCTTCGGGGTAATCCCCTCGTTCGTGCTGATCGGCCCGTTGGCGATCCTCGCCGCGATCTTCCCGAACGTCTTCGCAGGCCTCGCCAGCGGGCTGCAACGCTGGAGGGTGTTCCTCGTCGTCACAAGTATCAACAGCACGCTCGCCGCGATTTATTACTTCGCCCGCCCCCTTCTGCCGGACGCTTGGTACGCATCCGAGCCGGTGTTCACCGGTCTGTTGCTGCTCATCTCCGCGGCGGGGTTGATAGTCGCCGGCAAACGCTACCGCGTGATCGCCCAGGAATCTCCCTACCTCACGGAAGCGCCGAATCGCAAAGAGTTCCTGACGCTCGGAGCGTTCGCGTTCGGCACCGTGCTATTGCTGGTGTCCCTCGGTTGGTATTTCGGCTACGCCGAACTGATCCACATCCCCGGCCGAGAAATGACGGCCGCCGGCGTCGGACTCGTTCTCGCCTTGCTCTACTCCGCCTATCGGATGTCGACTGAAATGCACGATATCGGTCCCGAGCCGGTACGGATGAGCGTCTCCGGCGAATCGGTCGGCATCGCCGGCATCTTCCTGTTCGGTCTCGCCGTGCTGATGCTGGCGCTTCCGGGCGCCGGCAAGATCGCGGTGACCGGCGAACTCGGGGATGCCGCTGCCGCGCAGTCGATCAACACCCCCGTGCTGATGGATGCGGGAATCTGGTTCGAAACGCCCGACATCGAACTGGTGTTGTCCGGCGTCTGCTTCACGGCCGATCATGCGTATTTCGGCGGGCAACGACTCACTTTGGGGACGCGGTTCGACGGTGTTCTCGTCTGCGTTGAACGAGCCACTGCCCGCCAGAAGTGGAAGTTCGGCGGAGTGAAAGGGGTGAACGAGATCTTCTCGACGCCGGTAGTCGCCGACGGCAAACTCTATTTCGGCGAAGGGCTGCACCTAAATCGGGACTGCAAGCTCTATTGCCTCGATGCCGACTCGGGCGCGAAGCTCTGGTCGTTCACCACGACGAGTCACACCGAAGGCTCGCCGTGCGTGGCCAGCGGACGGGTTTACTTCTCCGCGGGCGACGATGGCTTGTACTGCCTCGACGCCAACACGGGTGTGGAAATTTGGCACTACCGCGGGATCGAACAGCGGTTGCACATCGACACGCAAGTGGTCGTCGTGGACGGCAAGCTTTACGGCGGTAGCGGCTACAACACGCACGCGGTGTTCTGCCTCGATGCGAAGACCGGCTTGGAAATCTGGAAGATCGACACGCCGCTGCGATCCTTCGGCACCCCGCTCGTGCTGGGTCGCACCGTCGTCTTCGGCCTCGGCACCGGGGCGCTCTTGTCGGATCTCTCCGAAGAAGCCGAACCGGGTAAACCCCTGGAGAAAGTCGCCGCCGGGATGGTCCTTTGCCTCGACCGCGCTGCCGGTGCCGAAGTCTGGAGGTACGAACTGTCCCGGTCGGTCCACACGCAAATCTGCGCCGATGCGGGGGCCGTCTACTTCGCGTCGCGCAATGCCAAGCTGTACGCCCTCAACCGCGCGACCGGCAAAATGATTTGGAACTTCGACCTCGGCACGCCGATGGTCACGGGGCCGACCATCGTGAGCTATTCGCGGGGTCGCTACACGGCGGCGCTATACGCCGTCACCCAAGACGGCCGCGTGTACTGCCACGACCCGAAGGACGGCAAAATCCACTGGACGCGGAGTATCCGGGAGGCGACCGGGCGCACCGCGGAAGTGATGTCGCAGCCGGTCTGGCTCCCGGCCGGGGCGGACGGCGGCACCCGGCACCTGTACATCCCGACCTCGCTGCGGAAGCCGAACAATGCCGAGGAGACCGGCGGCCTCGTCCGCTTCATCGACGAAGTCCCGGATTGAACCGCGGCCCAAGCGAGATACGCTGAGAGCAATGCGGGGCCTTAGCTCAACGGTCAGAGCAGGGGACTCATAATCCCTTGGTTCTCGGTTCGAATCCGAGAGGCCCCATTGCTGCCAATCGACGCGGGCCGGTGCTGAGAAGCGCCGGCCCCTTTCATTTTTAGGGGTTCGTGCGGGTTGTCATTTCCGCCCCCGAAAACGCCCAGAGTGCACAT
>JAYTBD010000561.1:0-3916 GCA_043737155.1 Fimbriiglobus sp.
TCTTCGCCCCAACGGGGCCGACTTATACAGCCCAGGGCGGAAGCCCTGGGTAGGTATGCGCATTGCCTCCGCCCCGAAGGGGCCGGCGTGACTTCGGCCGACCACGCCGGCCCCTTCGGGGCGAAAGGCAATGCGCATACCTACCCAGGGCTTCCGCCCTGGGCTGTATAAGTCGGCCCCGTTGGGGCGAAGAGTTCGATGGCATTCATTACCTGACCGTCAGTAACGCATCGATTCAGCCGCAAAGAACCACCAGTGGATCCAAGGAGATTCCATGTCCGAGCCGTACACCGCGATCCAAGTGGTCATGATGCCGCGCGATACCAATCCGTACGGGACTATTTTCGGGGGCGTGATCCTCAGCCACATCGACACGGCGGGGTCGATCGGCGCCCGGCGGGAAATCCTGCTGCGCGGGGGGAACGACAAAGCCTCGTTCGTCACGGTGGCGATCAACCGCGTCGAGTTCAAGCAGCCCGTGATGGTCGGCGACGTGGTGAAATTCCAAACGCGACTCGTGAAGATCGGGCGGACCTCGGCGACGATGCACATCGACGTGATCGCCGAGCGCGACGCGAAGGACATCGCCGTGACCGACGCGGAGATCGTGTACGTCGGCGTGGATGCGAGCCTGCCCGTCGCCGACCGCCGGCCGATTCCGCTGATGGGGGAAGCGTGAGCGATGGTCATTGGCGGACCGTCGCTCACGCTTCCGGCTCCGAAGGAATGACTCCTACGGACATTGCACTCCGCGCGGCGCGGCGGTAGGGTTCATGTTGCGATTCGATCCTTCAATTGGAATTTCTCGCCATGCGTGCGCTCTCCCTTTGGATCCTCCTCGCCGTCGCGTGTCTCGGCGTCGCGCCGACTTCACCGGTCGCGGCGGATAAGCCCGCCGGGAAAAAAGTCCCCGCGCATAAGACCGCGCTCGCCGAAGCGCGGAAGCGGTTGCTCGCCGGGAACTACGACGAAGCCCGCACCGCATACCAAGCCGCGGCGAAGACGGACAAAACCCTGGCGCCCTACGCGGCCGTCGGCATCGCCGAGTCGCACCGGCTCGCCGGTGACACCGAACTGTCACTGAAAGTGCTCGACGCCGCGAAGAAGGAGGCGTCCGACAACCTCGACCTCTTCGCGGCGCGGGCCGATCTGCTCTACGAAATCGGCGATTGGGACGAGGCGGAGAAGGATGCCGACGCGGCGCTGAAGTTCGAGAAGAACCAGTTGCGCGCCATCTGGACGAAGGGCCGGATTCTCCGCGATCGCGGGAGCGTGGACGAAGCCGACAAAATCTTTCGCCTGGCGGTGCGCCACTACACGGCCCGCAGCAACGCCGACGACGACATCACCGACCCCGAAGATTTGCTCTACGTCGCGCTCAGCGGGTCCGAGAACGCCCGCTGGCACAACCTCAAGGAGCAATTCCGCTTCATCTTGAACGAGGTGCTCAAGGACGCGCTGACCCAAGACAAAAATTTCTGGCCCGCCGAGCAGCTCGCCGGGGACTTGCTGCTCGAAAAATACAACCGGCCCGATGCCATCGACGCTTTCGACAAGGCTTTGAAAATTAACCCCAAGGCGGCCGATCCGTTGGCGGGTAAGGCTCAAGCGGCGCTGGTGAAGTTCGATCTCAAGGACGCCGATAAATTCGCGGACGAGGCGCTGAAGCAGAATCCCAAGCACCCCGCGGCGCTGCGCGTCAAGGCGGAGATCCAGATCATCGCGGGCGATTTCCCCGCCGCGGAGGCGCAACTGCGCATCGCCAAAGCGGCCCGGCCGCGCGACAGCCAAACCCTCGGCCGCCTTGCGGCAGTGCTGTTGTTACAGAACAAAAAAGTCGAGTTCGAATCCGTCGTGAAAGAGGTGAGCGCCTTCGATAGCAAACCGGGACTCTTCTACCACGAACTGGCCGGGGGATTGGACGAACGCAAACGCTATGTCCAGGCGGAAGAGTACTACAAGAAGGCCGCGGAACTCCGGCCGTTCCTCAGCGGGCCGCGGACGAGCCTGGCGATGCTCAACCTCCGGCTCGGCAACGAAGCCGAGGCGAAGAAGCTGCTCGATGCGGCGTTCAAGGCCGACCCGTTCAACGTCCGCGTGGCCAACTCGCGCAAGGTGCTCGAGCATTTGGCGAAGTACGAGACGGTCCAGACCGAGCACTACGAGCTTCGCTACGACCCCGCGACCGACAAGATCCTCGCCGAATTTTTGGCCGAATTTCTCGAAGAAACGCACGCCGAGTTGAAGAAGCAATTCGCCTTCGAACCCGAGGGCAAAGTGCTCATCGAAGTTTTCAACAGCCACGAGATGTTCAGCGGACGCACCGTCGGTCTGCCGGACTTGCACACCATCGGCGCCTGCACCGGGCGCGTCGTCGCGATGGCGTCGCCCAAAGCGAAGGGGCTGAGCAAGCCCTTCAATTGGGGCCGGGTCATGCGGCACGAACTCACGCACATTTTCAATTTGGCCCAGACCGACTACCAGTGCCCGCACTGGGTGACCGAAGGCCTCGCGGTGCGGAACGAGAACATGAGCCGGTCGCCGGCGTGGACCGCGATTTTGCGCGAGCGCTTCGCCTCGAATACGCTGCTCAACCTCGACACGATCCTCCTCGGGTTCGTCCGGCCGAAGAACCAAGACGAGTGGACGCTCGCCTATTGCCAGAGCCAGATTTACATGGATTACCTGACGAAGACCCACGGCGAGGAAGCCGTGGCGAAGGTGCTCAACGAGTACAAGGCGGGCAAGGATACGGCTTCGGTGATCCAATCGGCGTGCGGAGTCAGCAAGGCCGAATTCGAGAAGGGCTATCGGCAGTTCGTCGCGGAGATCGTGAAGGGGAGCGCCCCGGCCGCGGGGCCGACCGAGAAGGCGATGACGTTCGATGAACTCGTCGAAGCGGTCAAAGAGAACCCCAAGGACAACGATCTGAAGGCTCGCCTCGCGGAGCAGCACCTGCGGCGAAACAAGATCACCGACGCTAAGAAACTCGCCGACGAAGTGCTCGACGACAAACCGGGCCACGGCTTGGCCAGCATTGTGAAGTCGAAGTTGCTCGACCGCGCCAACGACCCCGAGGGGGCCAAGGCCGCACTCGAGGACGCGCTGGAAATCAACCCGAACGACACGAAGTTGATCGCGAGTATCGGCCGGTTGCACTTGGCCAAGAAGGAGTTCGCCGACGCCGCAAAGATGTTCGAGAAAGCCAAGAAGCTCGCCCCGCTCGAAGCGGATTGGAACGAGCAACTCGTGCGCATCTACAAGATGACCGACCAACCGGAGAAGCTGCTGCCTTTGTTGAAGGAAGTGGTGGGCCATGACCCGGACGACCTCGACGCCCGGTTGAAACTGGCCAAGGCGAGTTTGGAAGCGAACCGATTCGCCGAAGCTGAAGTTTACGCCCGCGATGCGCTTTGTATCGACGTGACCAACACCGAAGCGCGGGAAAGCCTGATGGGGGCGTTAAAAGGACAGAATAAGGTGGGGGAAGCGGAGAAGATCCGGAAGCGGTTTGAGAAGTGATCGGGGAAATGATCGGGATATGAGGAACACGGATGACACGGATCAAAGGCGGGATGAAGAGGATCGGAAAAGACTACTTGGTTCAGATCCTCTTTATCATTCTTCATCCGTGTCATCCGTGTTCGCGTCTCGTTGGATAATCCTCCACGCTGGCCAACCCCCGTCCAGATTCGGATACTGCTAGAACCCCTCCTACCACCGAGAATCCCCATGCTCCGTCCCTTCGCATTCGCGCTCCTGCCGGCGCTGGCCGCCGTGGGCTTGATCGCGGCCCCTTCGTCCGCCGAATTCCCCAAGCCCGAAACCTTCGACGACAAAGGATTCGAAACCATCTTCGACGGTAAGACTCTCAAGGGCTGGCACGTATCGAGTAAGACGGGTCACAGCCGGACCA
>JAYTBD010000562.1:0-3913 GCA_043737155.1 Fimbriiglobus sp.
CCGCCGCCGGAGCAGCGGCATCTCACCGAATCGGCGCCGCCGGATGAGTACCGGCGCTGGATCGCACGTCACGAACCCAACGCGGCTCAACTGCAGAAACAGCGCGGCCACGTGTTCGCCTCGTCGCCGAAAATTTCGGTCGTCGTGCCGGTCTACAACCCGCCCGCCGAGTATTTGGACGCGATGCTGAAATCGGTGCAGTCGCAGACATATCCCAATTGGGAACTCTGCCTCGCCGATGCCAGTCCGCAGGCTCATGTCAAACCGATCTTGCAGAAGTTCGCCGCGCAGGATTCGCGGATCAAGGTGCACTTCCTCGAATCGAATTCGGGGATCGCCGGGAATAGCAACGCGGCGCTGGCGCTCGCCACGGGTGAATTCATCGCGCTGTTGGATCACGACGACACGCTGGCCCCGTTCGCGCTGTATGAGATGGCGAATGCAATGCAGGCGAATCCGCAGGCCGAGTTCTTCTACAGCGACGAAGATAAACTCGACACTTCCGGCGAGCGCGTCGAACCGAACTTCAAACCCGATTGGTCGCCGGAGACATTGCGCAGTCGGAACTACATCTGCCATTTGCTGGTGTTGAAACGGAGCCTCGTCGAACGCATCGGCGGTTTCCGCGCCGGCTTCGACGGCGCCCAAGATTACGACCTCGTGCTGCGCGCGGGCGAAGCGGCGGCGCAAATCGTCCACGTGCCTCGGGTGCTCTATCACTGGCGCATGCACGCCGCGAGTACCGCCCTCAATAAGGGGAGTAAAAATTACGCCTACGAGAACGGCAAGAAAGCGATCGCCGAGCATCTCGCCCGCCTCGGCATCGACGGCTCCGTCCACGACGGGCCGTCGCTCGGGATGTATCACGTCATCTATTTGTTGAAGTCGCAGCCGCTGGTCACGGTGGTCATCCCGAACAAGGATCACTCAGAAATCCTGGCCCGCTGCGTCGACAGTTTGGCCAAGTCGAGCTACGCGAATTACGAACTGATCATCGTCGAGAATGGCAGCACCCTGCCGGCGACGCACGGGTATTACGCGAAGCTGAAACAAGACCCGCGCGTGCGAATCTTAGAGTGGACCAAACCCTTCAACTACGCGGCAGTGAACAACTTCGGGGCCCGTACCGCGAAGGGAGAACTGCTGCTCTTCCTCAACAACGACATCGAATCGATCAACCCGGATTGGCTCGAAGAATTGGTGAAGCAAGCCGTGCAACCGGGCGTCGGCGCCGTCGGGGCGAAGCTGTATTACGCCGACGATACCATTCAGCACGCCGGGATCGTCGTCGGTATGGGCGGCGTCGCCGGTCACTCGCATTTGAATTACCCCCGACAAGCGTCGGGGCACATGCAGCGCTTGCAATACGCGCAGAACGTCGCCGCCGTGACGGGGGCTTGTTTGCTGATGAAGAAAAAGATATTCGACGAGATCGGCGGTTTCGACGAGGGTTTCGTACTCGCCTTCAACGACGTCGACTTGTGCTTACAAGTATTGGCCAAGGGTTATCGCATAGTCTGGACGCCGGACGCGGAGTTGTACCATCTCGAGTCGAAAACGCGCGGCCCCGAAGACACGGAGGAGAAGCAGAAGCGCTTCAAAAGGGAATACGATCTCTTCCACCTGAAATGGGGCGCGTTCCTGAAAGCGGGTGACCCTTACTACAGCCGCCACTTTCGCCTGGATCGACCCGACTTCGCGCTGAACGCGGGGTGAGGACTAAGGGCACTCCGGCACAACGGGTGGAATGATATTGGTCCGGAGAGGCCCAGCGGCCTGTCCTACATGGGCTGCGCCTTTAGCCAGACGAGCCGGACGCGTGAGCGACGGACCGCGTGGCAAAGAATCTAGCTTTGTGAAATCGGCTCGGTCCGTCGCTCACGCCGGTTTGCGCAAAGCTGTTCGGAACTTCGACTTCCAAAGCCCTTTTATCACTCCTCGTCGTCCCGCAACTTCGCGAGCACACCGATGTCCTCCAACGTCGTCGTATCCTGCGTGCTGGTGCGCCCGGCGGCGATGTCCCGTAGCAACCGCCGCATAATCTTGCCGCTGCGCGTCTTCGGCAGCGTCTCGGTGAACTTGATCTCGTCGGGCCGGGCCAATGCGCCAATCTCCTTGGCGACATGGGCTTTCAACGTCGCCTTCAATTCGTCGCTCGCCGTCTGGCCCTGCTTCAGGGTGACGAAACAATAGATCCCTTCCCCCTTCAAGTCGTCCGGCCGACCGACGACGGCGGCCTCGGCGACGGACGAATGGGTCGCCAACGCACTCTCGACTTCCATCGTGCTCAACCGGTGCCCGCTGACGTTCAGCACGTCGTCGACGCGGCCCATGATCCAGATGTCTCCGTCCGCGTCCCGGCGCGCACCGTCGGCGGTAAAGTACATCCCCGGATTCTGGCTCCAGTAAGTCGCCTTGAAGCGTTCGTCGTCGCCGTAAATCGTCCGCATCAAGCTCGGCCAGGGGTGCTTCACCACCAAGAACCCGCCCGCATCGGTGGGCACCGGCGCGCCGTGCTTATCCACGACCTCGACCTGAATCCCCGGCAGCGGCTTGGTCGCACTCCCCGGTTTCGTCGGCGTGGCGCCGGGCAGAGGGGCGATGAGAATGCATCCCGTTTCCGTCTGCCACCACGTATCGGCGATGGGGCAGCGGCCGCCGCCGATGACCGTGTGGTACCACATCCACGCGTCGGGGCCGATCGGTTCACCGACACTGCCGAGCATCCGGAGCGACGATAGGTCGTGCCCCTTGGGCCAGTGGTCGCCCCACTTGATGAACGCCCGGATGGCCGTCGGCGCCGTGTACAGAATACTGACGCGGTACTTGGCCACGATCTCCCAAAAGCGGTCTTCCCGAGGGTGGTTCGGGGCGCCTTCGTACATGACGACGGTCGCCCCGTTGACGAGCGGCCCGTACACGATGTAGCTGTGCCCCGTGACCCAGCCGACATCGGCGGTGCACCAGTAGACGTCCTCTTCCTTCAAATCGAAGACCCATTTGTGCGTGAGCGCGACGCCCACCAAGTAGCCCGCGGTGGTGTGCAGCACCCCCTTGGGTTTGCCGGTGCTGCCCGACGTGTAGAGCACGAACAGCGGGTGTTCGGAATCGAAAGGCGTCGCCGGGCAATCGGCACTTTGTCCACCGACAACGTCGTGCCACCAGATATCGCGGCCCGGCTTCATTTCGATCGCGCTATTGCAGCGGTTCACCACGATGCACTTTTCCACGCTCGGCGACTTGGCCAAAGCCGCGTCGACGTTCGCCTTCAACGGTACGACCTTGCCGCGCCGCCAACCGCCGTCGGCGGTGATGATGACCTTCGACTTCGCGTCGTTGTTGCGCTCCGCGACCGCTTCGGCACTGAATCCGCCGAAGACGACCGAATGTACCGCCCCGATGCGGGCGCACGCCAACATCGCGATGACCGCTTCGGGGATCATCGGCAGGTAAATCGTCACGCGGTCCCCCGCCGCGACACCGAGGGACTTCAACGCGTTGGCGAACAGGCACACCTCGCGGTGGAGCTGCTGGTAGGTCAGCGTCCGGGTGTCGCCCGGTTCCCCTTCCCAAATGATCGCGGCCTTGTTGCGACGCCACGAATGCAAATGGCGATCGAGGCAGTTGAAACTCGCATTCAGCTTCCCCCCGAGAAACCATTTGAAGAAGGGCGGGTTCGATCCGTCGAATGCGGACTGCCAAGGTTCGTCCCAAGTGAGAAAAGTGTCGGCCTGAGCACCCCAAAACCCGGCCGGGTTTGCCGCGGCGGCGCGGCGCATCTCTTCGGCTTCTTCCGGGGTCTTGATGTGGGCATCGGCGGCGAAGTCGGCACTGGGTGGGAACAGCCGCGTCTCGTGCAGCATACTCGTGATGTTGGCGGCGGGCGTCGGCATAGAGATACCGCAAACGGGGG